>JALYLI010000001.1 GCA_030774335.1 Acidobacteriota bacterium
TGGGCGAAGAAATCGAGATTGTGGGTTTCCGTCCAACGCAGAAGAAGATTGTTACCGGCGTGGAAATGTTCCGCAAGCTGCTGGACGAAGGTTTGGCGGGCGACAACGTAGGGTTGCTGTTGCGCGGCACGGAAAAAGAAGACGTGGAGCGCGGGCAAGTGGTTTGCAAGCCTGGCTCTATCACCCCGCACACCAAGTTCAAGGCCGAAGCGTACGTATTGACCAAGGAAGAAGGCGGGCGGCATACACCGTTTTTTACAGGATATCGTCCGCAGTTTTACTTTCGCACCACGGACGTTACCGGCGACGTGAAGTTGCCGACCGGGGTGGAAATGGTGATGCCGGGCGATAACGTCAGCTGCGAAGTGACACTCATCACCCCAGTAGCTCTCGAAAAGGGTTTGCGCTTCGCGATTCGCGAAGGCGGCCACACCGTGGGCGCAGGCGCGGTCACGGAGATCATCGAATAATTTATGAGACAAGGCGACAAAATCCGTATACGCCTCAAGGCGTACGACCACAGAATCCTGGACCAGTCCACCAAAGAGATTGTGGATACCGCGAAGCGCACCGGCGCGGAGGTAGCCGGTCCGATTCCTTTGCCCACGACCATCAATCGCTGGACGGTATTGCGTTCCCCGCACGTAGACAAGAAGTCGCGTGAGCAGTTCGAGATGCGCACGCACAAGCGGCTGATAGATATTCTCGAGCCCACACCGGATACGGTGGATGCGCTCATGAAGCTGGATCTTCCGCCGGGCGTGGACGTGGAAATCAAGGCGTTTGGACATACCGCGAAGTAACGGTTTGTAAATTTAAAGTTTCCAGAGCAAAAGAGAGAGAAGGCATGGCAGTCAACGGGATTATCGGAATCAAGCTGGGGATGACGCAAATCTTCCAGGACGACGGCACGCTGGTGGGGTGCACGGTTCTGCAGGCCGGTCCTTGCGTGGTGGTGCAACGCCGCACTGCCGCGAACGATGGCTACGAAGCCGCACAACTTGGCCTGGTGGAATTCGTCAAACCGCAGCGCGTCAATAAAGCGATGACCGGGCATTTCAAAAAAGCCGGCGCAGCGCCCATGAAAGTTCTGCAGGAAGTTCGCCTGGACGAGTCGAAGGACGAAACCAAGGTTGGCGACCGCGTGCTGGTGGAAAATTTCGCGGCTGGCGAGCTGGTGGACGTCAGCGGCGTCAGCAAAGGCAAAGGCTTTGCGGGCGGCGTAAAGCGCTGGCACTACGCGGGCGGTGACGCCACGCACGGATCGATGTTTCACCGTGCTCCTGGCGGCATCGGTGGCAGTTCGTTTCCTTCACGCGTGTGGAAGAACCAGCATTTTCCGGGTCACATGGGGAATGCGCGGGTAACCGCCAAGAATTTGAAAGTCGTGAAGGTCGATAGCGACGAAAATCTTTTGCTGGTCAAGGGTTCGGTTCCCGGACCCAGCGGCACGTACATTTTTATCCGTAAAGTTCGTAAAGCGAAGTAAGCGCAAAAGTCAGTAATAAGGAAAAGAAATTATGCCGGTGGTTGACGTAGTCAATTTAAAGGGCACCAAGGTCGGGCAGGTTGATCTTCTTGACGCGGTGTTTGGCGTCAAGGTGAACAAGTACCTCTTGCATGAAGCGTCGCGCTGGTATCTGCGCGGGCTGCGGCGAGGTACGCACAAGACCAAGGACAAGAGCGAAGTCAGCGGTGCGGGCCGCAAGCTTTGGAAGCAGAAGGGCACGGGCCGGGCGCGCGTCGGATCGATACGGTCGCCACTCTGGCGCCATGGCGGCACGGTTCACGGACCGCGCCCGCGCGATTACAGCTACGCCTTGCCGAAGAAAATGCTGCTGGGCGCGCTGCGCTCGGCGCTATCGGCAAAGCTTACCGAACAGCGTTTGACGGTGGTGGAAGACTGGGAACTGGAGAATCACAAGACCAAATCCTTCCTCGGAGTGCTAGGCAAGTTGCATCACAAGAAGTCCGCGCTGATCGTGGCGCACGGCGAGAACAGCAACCTGGAGCGCGCCAGCCGCAATATTGCGGGCGTAACGCTGGTGGCGCCGAACGGCCTACAGCCTTACGACTTGCTGAAGCATGATTTGCTGGTGCTTTCGAAGGACGCGGTAACGCGCTTGAGCCATTCGCTCGATCCGGAAAAAACTCCGGCGATTGCGCCAGACGTGGAATCCATCGCGCCGGCGCCCAAGGCGGAGAAGAAAGCTGCCAAGCCCGCGGCCACAAAGAAGGTCAAGGCGGTGGCGAAGAAGCCGGCGAAAGCTGCTGACAAAAAGGGCAAGGAATAAATATGTCGACGCCGCACTACCAGATTATTCGCCGCCCGATCATTACGGAAAAGGGCCTGGGCGTAAAAGAAACGCAGCACACGGTGGTCTTTGAAGTTTCTTCCAAGGCCACGAAGACGCAAATTAAGGAAGCGGTGCAGCAGATTTTCAGCGTGAAAGTTGTGGCCGTGCGCACCGCGCACTTTTACGGCAAGATGCGCCGGCGCGGACAGAACGAAGGATATCGCCGCGACTGGAAGAAAGCGTACGTAAAGCTCGCCGAAGGCGAAAAGATGATCGAGTACGCGGAGAACCTGTAGTCGGAAAGACTTTGAAAATAACGGGCCAGCTGAGCAGTGAGTTGCGAAAAGAAAAAAGGTAAGAGGCAGCGATGGGACTGAAAAGCTTTAATCCATATACGGCGTCGCGACGGTTCATGACCGTGGTCGACAAGAGCCACATCACCAAGCAGGAGCCGGAAAAGGCGCTGCTGGAACCGAAAAAGCGCACGGGCGGCCGCAACAACCACGGAGAAATTGTGGTCTGGCACCAGGGCGGCGGCCACAAGCAGCAATATCGCAAGGTGGATTTTCGCCGCGACAAGGTGGGTGTGCCCGCCAAGGTCGCGGCCATTGAATACGACCCGAACCGCAGCTCGAACCTGGCGCTGCTGCATTATGCCGATGGCGAGAAGCGCTACATTATCCATCCCGTGGGCCTTGAGGTTGGCGCGACGGTGTCCACCGGTGAAGGCGCGGACATTCTTCCGGGCAATGCGTTGCAGTTCAAACACATTCCGCCAGGCACGATGGTCCACAATCTGGAACTGTATCCGGGACGCGGCGGGCAGGTAGTGCGGTCGGCTGGCGGGTCAGCGCAATTGCTCAGCAAAGAGGGCGATCTGGCGCTGGTGAAGCTGCCTTCCGGTGAAGTTCGCAAGTTTTCCATCGAGTGCATGGCCACGGTCGGGCAGGTCGGCAATCTCGATCACGAAAACGAAACATTTGGCAAGGCGGGAAGAACGCGGTGGCGCGGTGTGCGTCCCACGGTTCGCGGCGTGGCGATGAACCCGGTGGATCACCCGCACGGAGGTGGTGAAGGCCGCGTAAAGGGCAATCACCCGCAGACGCCCTGGGCCTTCCCGACGCTGGGTAAGAAGACCCGCAACAATAAGCGCACCGACAGAAACATTGTGGAGCGCCGCAAGTAACAGAGCGAGTTTCGAGTAGTTGCCATTAGAAGTGGGCAAAAGTTTCTGAGGGAGAATCCGGGCAGCTTAAACACAGCGGCCCGGCGAGAGCAGAAGTGATGCGAGCGACGAGAACAGCACGGTCATCGAGGTCGAGCAGGTCAACCGGCAGGGCGGCAGCGGCAAGGCGCGCGCGAGCTCGAGCAGCAGCGAAGCGCACTCGTCCCAAGCGCGCGGCAAAGAAGCCAGCCGCGAAAGTGCTGGCCAAGCCGCTACGGGCAAATTTAAAGCCGGCGAAGCCGGTAGTAGTTCCGCCGGAGCCGGTGCTGTACAAGCTTTGCAAGCCCGGCTGGGGCGTGATTGTGGAACGCATACCGAACGCACAAGGCACGCGGTTTGTCTGCCCGTTCTGCCCGAGGTCGCATCGCGTTCCGGGGCCGGTGCGGGGATTCAAGAAAATGCGGCGCGCTCAGTGGAGCCGCTTGCGTCGAGTGGAGGAATAGGGGATCGATGGGACGCTCACTAAAAAAAGGCCCGTTTGTAGACGGCCACCTGCGCGATAAGGTCGAAGGACTGAATACGCGCAACGAGAAAAAAGTTATCAAGACGTGGTCGCGGCGCTCCACGATCGTGCCGGACATGATCGGCCACACCATCGCGGTGCATAACGGAAAGAAATTCATTCCGGTGTATGTAACGGAACAGATGATCGGGCACAAGCTGGGTGAATTTTCTCCCACACGGACATTTAAGGGTCACGGCGTAAAGGCGGCGCTCGAACGCGCTGCCGGACCGGCACCAGCAGGAGGCGGCGCGGCACCAGCGGCAGCGCCGAGGGCTTAAGACATGGCGGAACTGCAACAGACCCAAGCAAACATTGAAGCGCACGCGCTGGCCAAGCATGTGCGCATGTCGCCGCAAAAAGCGCGGCTGGTGATGGACTTGATTCGCGGGCAAAAGGCGCAAGATGCGCTGCAGACTTTGCGGTTTACGCAAAAGCGTTCCGCGAAGCACATTGAAAAAGTTTTGCGCAGCGCGATTGCGAATGCGGAGCGCAAAGCGGAAGACGCGGGCGCGCCGCTGGATGTGGATGAGCTGTACGTCAACACCTGCTACGTGAATGAAGGCACGCGCTGGAAGCGATTGCGTCCCGCGCCGATGGGCCGCGCGTTTCGCTACCAGAAGCGCACCGCGCATTTGTGGGTGGGCGTCGCGGAACATCATGTGGCCGCAGCAGAGCGCGTGGCCGCCATTGAAGCGGAAACCGAAGCGCATAAGGGTGTACGCGGCACGGCTCGCCGGGTTCGCAAAGCATTGACCGGCAAGCAGGGCACGCATCCCAGGAAGCCCAAGAAGTCTTAAGAGCATTGAAAGCTGCACCAGGTTTTGGACGAAGAGGATAAGAATGGGACAGAAGACACACCCGTACGGATTTCGACTGGGCTACAACAAACCGTGGAAATCCCGCTGGTACGCTGACCGCGACTATGCCGAGCTGTTGCACGAAGACGTGAAACTGCGCACGGAGCTCAAGGAAAAACTGAAGAGCGCCGGCATCAGCTCCATCGACATCGAGCGCGCCGCCAACAAGCTGGTGGTGCGCATTTACACCGCGCGTCCGGGCATCATCATCGGGCGCAAGGGCGCGGAAATCGACAAGCTCAAGCAGGACGTGCAGAAACGCACCAAGCGCGAAGTGCACATTGATATTCAGGAAGTGCACCGCCCGGAACTGGATGCGCAGCTGGTGGCTGAATCCATCGCGTTGCAGCTGGAAAAGCGCGTGGCGTTTCGCCGTGCGATGCGTAAAGCAGTGGACTCCGCGTTGCGATTCGGCTGCAAGGGCATCAAGGTCCGCGTGGCGGGGCGCTTAAATGGCGCGGAAATCGCGCGCAAAGAGTGGTATCTGCAGGGGCGCTTGCCGCTGCAAACACTGCGCGCGGATATTGACTTCGGCATGGCACGCGCGAATACCACGTACGGCGTGATTGGCGTGAAGTGCTGGGTCTATCAGGGCGAAAACGTTCCAAAGCGCGCTTCAAAGATACAAAAAGAGCGCGAAACGATTGCGGCGGCGTAGTTTCGTTGCAGCGTAAAGCAGTTGGCGAGTCAAACGAGATCAGGGAAGCGAGAACACAGCGATGTTGATGCCCAAGAAGGTGAAGTACCGAAAGCAAATGCGCGGCCGGCGCACCGGCAAAGCCTGGCGCGGCAGCGATCTGGCATTTGGCGAGTACGGTTTGAAGGCGCTGGAGTGCGCGTGGATCACCGACCGGCAGATTGAAGCTTCGCGCGTGGCTATTTCGCGCTTCATCAAGCGCGGCGGAAAATTGTGGATCCGGATTTTTCCGGACAAGCCATTCACCAAGAAGCCCGCGGAAACGCGCATGGGTAAGGGTAAAGGCGCACCGGAAAAGTGGGTCGCGGTGGTGAAGCCGGGACGCATCATGTTTGAGATGGCGGGGGTGGATGAAACTACCGCCAAGGAAGCCATGACGCTGGCGGCGCACAAACTGCCGATTCCCACGAAGTTCGTAACGCGCGCGGGAGGCATGTAATATGCCCAAGCGCGTTGACAAGATTCGCGAATCGAGCGGCGACGAACTGCGCGTGCAGGAAAGAGAACTGACGGAGCAGATTTTTCGGCTGCGTTTTCAACTATCCACCGGGCAGGCGGAAGCGTTGAAACGCTTGCGCGATGCGCGCAAGGATCTGGCGCGGGTGAAAACACATTTGCGCGCGCAGGAATTGAATGGGAGCGGCGCGCACATCGCCACGCAAAAAAACGAGAAGCCAGAAGCGGCGCAGGCGAAAAGCGCGGCGGCCAAGAAAACTTCAGAAGCGAAAGCGGCCAAGAAAGCCAGCAAGAGCAGTAAGACGAAGAAGGCAGGGAAAGCGTAATGACCACTGAATCACAAGCCGCTCCGGCGGCGGCACACGATCAGCGCGGTGAGCGAACGGTGCTCACCGGCAAAGTAACCAGCGCCAAGATGGAAAAAACCATCGTGGTGGAAGTGCAGCGGCTGGTACAGCATCCGAAATACCGCCGCGTGGTGCGCATCTCGAAAAAGTTTTATGCCCATGATGAAACGCGCCAGGCCAAGACCGGCGACACCGTGCGCATCGTGGCTTCGCGTCCTTTGTCGAAGCTCAAGCGCTGGCGGCTGAAAGAAGTGCTGACGCGCAACGCTTCGGCCGACCTGAGCGGGCATGGAGCGGCACAATGAGCATCATGATGAGGACATGGCTGACGGTGGCGGATAATTCCGGCGCGCGCAAGCTGATGTGTATTTTGCCGCTGGGCGGAGACGCAGGATTGAAAGCGGGGCTCGGTGATGTAATTACCGCTTCCGTGAAAGAAGCCACTCCGGAAAGCGCGGTGAAGCAGGGGACGGTAGTGAAAGCGGTGGTGGTGCGCATGCGCAAGGAAGCGCGGCGCAAGGATGGCACGTACATCCGTTTTGACGACAATGCCGCGGTGCTTATTAATGATGCAGGCGAACCAGTGGGCACGCGCGTGTTTGGTCCGGTGGCGCGCGAGTTGCGCGAGCGCCAATACACCAAAATTGTTTCTCTGGCTCCGGAGGTTTGGTAACACATGTTGAGGCATGACAGAACCGAGCGGCATACCATCGCCATACGCAAAGGCGACAACGTACGAGTGATTGCGGGAAAAGACGCCGGGAAGAGTGGCCGGGTGCTGTCCATTGACGCGAAGAAAAACCGCGTAGTGGTGGAGCATGTGGCCATCATGAAGCGGCACACGCGTCCCAACCCGCAGAAAAACATCAAGGGCGGCATCGTGGAGAAGGAAGCGTCCATCAACGTTTCCAACGTCATGGTGGTGTGCGCCAGTTGCGGAAAGCATACGCGCATCGGCCACACGGTTTTGCCGGACGGCACCAAGGTGCGCAGCTGCCGGCGCTGCAACACGGCGCTGGATAAGTAAGAGTAATTTTGAATTTGACACGAGGCGAAGGAAGGCAATGAAGAGTCGATTGCAGGAAAAATATCGCAACGAAACGGTGCCGGCACTGATGAAGCGCTTCGGCTGGAACAACAACATGGCCGTTCCGAAGCTGCAGAAAATCACCGTGAATATCGGTCTGGGTGAAGCGAGTCAGAACGCCAAGCTACTGGATACGGCGGCGCAGGAACTGGGCCAGATCACCGGTCAGAAAGCCATGATCACCAAGGCCAAGAAATCCATCGCGAATTTTAAAATCCGCAAAGGCATGCCCATTGGCTGCGCGGTAACTTTGCGCGGCGACAAGATGTACGAATTTCTGGACCGCTTGTGCAACGTGGTGCTGCCGCGCGTGCGCGATTTTCGCGGGTTACCTTTCAACGCGTTCGATGGCCGCGGCAATTACACGCTGGGGCTGAAGGACCAACTGGTTTTTCCGGAAATTGATTACACCCGCGTGGACAAGATCAAGGGCATGAACGTGACGCTGACGACGACTGCCAAGAATGATGAAGAAGGACGCGAGCTCCTGAAGGGGCTTGGTTTTCCGCTACGCGCTCCAGGAGGAGCGCAATAAATGGCTCGTACCGCAAAAATCGCCAAGAGTTTGAAGAAGCCCAAGTTCAAGGTGCGGGTACGCAATCGCTGCCGCGTTTGCGGCCGCGCGCGCGCGTACATTCGCAAGTTTCAGATGTGCAGGATTTGTTTCCGCGGTATGGCGCTGAAGGGCGAAATTCCCGGCGTCACGAAAGCCAGCTGGTAGAAAGGTTCCAGGAGAAATATGCAGACGGATCCCATAGCCGATTTTCTGACGTGCATTCGCAACGCGGCAGCCGCCAAGCACCAGAGAGTGGACGTGCCGGCGTCGCGGCTGAAGTCCGAGATCGCGCGCATTCTGAAGGATGAAGGCTACATTTCCACTTATAAGATGGTGGACGAAAACAAGACGCGCAAGATGCTGCGCGTTTTCCTGAAGTACACCGCGGACCGCCGCAGTGTGATCACCGGCCTCAAGCGCATTTCGCGTCCGGGAGCGCGCCGCTATCTGGGCGCCACGGATATCCGCCCGGTAGTCGGCGGCCTGGGCATCAGCATTATGACCACGCCGCAGGGTTTGATGAGCGGCCGCGCGGCGCGCAAAGCAAAAATCGGCGGCGAAATTTTGTGCGAAGTCTGGTAGTCGCGATTTTTTAGAAAAGTTATTCGGGAACTTGAGTACAAGGACAAGAGCAGATGTCACGTATCGGGCGTAAACCAATTCCGCTTCCCACGGGCGTAAAAATAGCCATGCAGGGCGGCAACATCGATGTGCAGGGACCCAAGGGCAAGCTTTCGCTGGCGATCCCGCGCGGCATTTCGTTTGAGCAGAAAGATGGCGTGCTCACGGCGCTGCGTGAAACAGAAGATCATCGCGCGCTGCACGGACTGGCGCGAGCGCTGGTGGCCAATGCCGTTCATGGCGTGACTCAGGGCTTCAAGAAAGACCTGGATATCGTAGGGGTCGGCTACCGCGCGGAACTGAAAGGCAAGATGGTGGCATTCGCGCTGGGTAAATCGCATCCCATCGAGTTCCACATTCCTGAAGGCATTCAGGTGGCGGTGGAAAAGCAGACGCACATCGTCATCTCGGGCGCGGACAAAGGCCAAGTCGGCCAAGTGGCTGCGGACATGCGTTCGCTGCGCCCACCAGATCCGTACAAGCAGAAGGGCATCCGCATCACCGGCGAGCGCTTAAAGAAAAAGGCCGGCAAAGCGGGAGCCAAGGCTGGCGGCGCGTAAAGTTTTTGAGTTTGTCCGGGCGCAGTGCGCCAAGGAGAAGAAACAGTGGCATCGGCTAGAGTTCGCAAATTATCTCGAGACTTGCATCGCAAGCGCGTTCACGATCGCGTGCGCACGAAAGTTTCCGGCACCACGGAGCGCCCGCGCCTTTGCGTGTACCGCTCGCTGGGCCATATCTACGCGCAGGTGATTGACGATCGCACCGGCAATACGCTGGTTTCCGCCAGCTCCGTTGACGGCGAAACGAAAAAGAATTTGAAAACGGGCGGCAACATCGCCGCGGCCAAAGTGATCGGCAAATCCGTTGCCGAGCGCGCCAAGGCCGCCGGCGTACACAAAGTAGTGTTTGACCGCGGCGGATACAAGTATCACGGCCGCGTGAAGGCGCTCGCAGACGCGGCGCGGGAAGCGGGGTTACAGTTTTAAGCCTATGTCGAAGCAACTATTGCGAGACAGTTTAGCGGTTCGGCGGCTGCTGGAAGTTAATCTTTCAGATTTGAAAGATGACGTCATTGCCATCAACCGCGTAACCAAAGTAGTCAAGGGCGGCAAGAACCTCAGCTTTTCGGCGCTGGTGGTGGTTGGCGACAGCCACGGACACGCGGGTTTTGGGATGGGTAAGGCACGTGAAGTTCCCATGGCCATCAAGAAGGCCATTGAGCAGGCCAAGAAAAACCTGATCAAGCTGAATTTGAAGGGCACTTCCATCCCGCATCAGGTGATTGGAAATTACGGCTCCGCCCAGGTTCTGCTGAAGCCGGCATCGGAAGGTACGGGCGTCATTGCCGGCGGTCCGGTGCGTAAAGTCATGCAGGTGGCGGGGATTCACAATGTACTTACGAAGTCGCTGGGCACATCTAATCCTCATAACGTCGTAAAAGCCACCTTTGCCGCGCTGCTCAGCCTGAAAGACGCTGCGCACGTTGCGGAAATCCGTTCCAAAACGATTGACGAGATTCGCGGCAGGAATCCGCGCGAGGCGGTCGAGACGGTCTAATGAGCGAAAAAGTAGCAGGGCAAAAAGTTCGGCACGGCAAGCCGGTGAAAAAGTCCGGCGGGCATCATTTCGGGAAGCAGTTTGTGATCAGCGAGCATCCGGACGCGAAAAGGGGCGGCACCATCAAGGTGAAGTGGGTGGTAAGCGCCATTTCCTGCACGGACGATATGCGCGCCACCATCAAGGGTCTGGGTTTGCGCCGCATGCACCACGTGGTGGAGCGCCAGGACACTCCCGAAACCCGAGGCATGATTCACAAGGTACGTCATCTCGTGGAAGTGGTGGACTAATATGCCTCGAAGAAAAACAGGCGCGCACAAGCCGGCGGGCGGTCCTCGTGGTCGGAAGGCAGGCAGCACGCGTGGGCAGCACAAGCCGGCGACTCCTGCGGGCCGCAAGACGTATACGTTGTCGAATTTGCAGCCGCCCGTGGGCTCGCGCAAGAAGAAGGTTCGCGTTGGCCGGGGCATGGGCTCAAAGCTCGGCAAAACCGCGGGAGCGGGCAACAAGGGACAGAAGTCACGGCGCGGTTATTCACGGCGGCGCGGATTTGAAGGCGGCCAGATGCCTTTACATCGCCGCATGCCCAAGCGCGGATTTCATAATCCGTTTTCGGTTTCTTACTCGGTCGTCAATCTGGAAGAGCTGAATGTCTTTCCGGCGGGCGAGACGGTAACGCCGGAATTGCTGCGCGCGCACGGGTTCATTCGTCGCGCCAAGGACCGTATCAAGGTGCTGGGGGACGGGGAACTGACCGCCAAAATCGCCATTCACGCGCATGCATTCAGCGCTTCGGCGAAAGAAAAGATTGCGGCGGCGGGCGCCACGTTCGAGGTTCTGGCGACGGCGTAAGCGTCGAAAGAACTTTTGGTTGTTGAGTAAACGGGAGCCGTACAGAACGGTATGAATCGCTTTATCGAAGCCGTGAAAAATATGTTCCGCATTCAGGATTTGCGGAACCGTGTGTTGTTCACGCTGGCGCTGCTGGCGGTGTATCGCATTGGTGCGCACATTCCCATTCCGGGGATCAACACTGCGGTGCTCGATCAGCTATTCAACCAAGCGGCTGGATCTGTTCTGGGCATCTTCGACCTGTTTAGCGGCGGAAATTTCCGGCGCATGACCATTTTTGCTTTGGGCATCATGCCGTACATCACTTCGTCCATCATCTTGCAGTTGATGACGGTGGTGTTTCCCTATCTCGAGCGCCTGTCCAAAGAAGGCGAGTTGGGCCGGCGAAAGATTACGCAATACACGCGCTATCTGACGATCGTGTTGAGTATCGTTCAGGGTTTGTCGATTGCCGGCACGCTACAGACGCAAGCAAGCGGCGGCCAGTCGCTGGTCTATCATCCGGGCTTTGGTTTCACAATCATGACCGTGCTGGCACTGACCACCGGCTCGGCGTTCATCATGTGGCTCGGGGAACAGATTACCGAGCGTGGCATCGGCAATGGCATGTCGCTGATTATTTTTGTCGGCATCGTGGTGGGTCTGCCGCGCGCCATCATTAACTTGTATGAGCTGGCCAAGTCCGGCCAGTGGGGCGCAGTTACGCCTCTGGTTCTGATCCTGCTGATCGCACTAATGATCGCGGTGGTGGCGTTTATCGTATTTGTGGAAGGCGGGCAGCGCCGCATTCCGGTGCAGTACGCCAAGCGCGTGGTCGGCCGCAAAGTCATGGGCGGTCAGTCTACCTATCTGCCGCTACGCGTGAATTCAGGTGGCGTGATTCCACCGATTTTTGCGAGCTCGTTGCTGGCGTTTCCGGCGACGATTGCTCTGATTTTCGGCGCGCGTTACATCTTTCTACGAACTATTGCGGATCGGCTGAAGTGGGGCGAGCCGCTGTACACGCTCATCTACATCACGCTGATTCTGGTGTTCGCATTTTTCTATGTGGGCATTGTGTTTAATCCCACGGAGCTTGCCGATAACATGCGCAAGAACGGCGGATTCATTCCCGGTATCCGTCCGGGGCGGACTACTTCGGAACACGTCAGCCGTATTCTGAAGCGCTTGACGTTTATCGGCGCGATTTATCTGGCGCTGGTTTGTTTGCTGCCGGAATGGATGATTGCGGGCATCCACCTTGACCATCTTGGCTGGGGCATCGGCGGCTGGTTTGACCGCCATTTCCCGGTATGGTTCCTCAAGGGCCTCGGGGTGCAGTTTTATTTTGGCGGCACTTCGCTGCTGATCGTCGTGGGCGTGGCGATGGATACGGTGCAGCAGCTGGAAGCGCAACTGGTCATGCGCAACTACGAAGGCTTCGCTCGAAAGGGCCGGTTGCGTGGCCGGCGGTAATGCAGAAGAGCGGATCGATGCCGGATTCCCGGCCCCTCGGTCGCCTGCATCGCGCGGTTATCTTTTTGGGGCCGCCGGGCGCGGGCAAGGGAACACAGGCGCAGGAACTGGCGAGGCAGTACGGTGTGCCACATCTTTCCACCGGCGACATGCTCCGCGAAAATATCGCGCAGGGCAATGCGCTGGGCGCGCAGGCCAAACCGTTGATGGCGCGCGGGGAACTGGTTCCGGACTCCATCATTTTGAAGATGGTGGCGGAACGCATCGAGCGGCCGGATTGTTCTTTCGGGTTTGTGTTTGACGGCTTTCCGCGGACGGTGGCCCAAGCGCAGTGGCTGGGTGAATTGCTCCGTCAGCATGGTTTCAAGCAGCCGGTAGTAGTGCACTTTGTAATCGATCCCGCGCTGTTGATGCGCAGGATCACCGGGCGGCGGATGTGCAAGACGGGTGGCGAGATTTACAACATTTATGACCGCCCGCCGAAGGTCGAGAGTATTTGCGACACCGATGGCGGCGCGTTGGTTCAGCGCCCCGACGATCGCGAAGAAATTGTAGGTCCGCGGCTTGAGGCATATGCGCAGATGACCGCGCCGCTGGCAGCGTATTACCGGCGGCTGGGGCGTCTGGAAGATGTGGACGCGGCGCAGAGTGTGGAACAGGTTTCGAAGCGCGTACTCGAAATAGTACGCGAAGCTCAGTAGCGGAAACGAGATGGCCATTCATTTACGCAGCGCGGAAGAACTGGAAAAGATGCATCGCGCCGGACTTATTGTTCACGAAGTCCTGGCGGCGTTGCGTGCGGCGGTAAAGCCTGGCGTGACAACCATGGATCTGGAAAAGCTGGCCGAGCAGAAACTAGCCGGCAAGCCAGGGAAGCCGGCTTTTAAAGGTTATCGCGGGTATCCGTGTTCACTGTGCACTTCGGTGAATGGCGAAATCGTTCATGGGATTCCGTCGCCGAAACGGAAATTGCAGGAAGGCGACATCGTCTCCATCGATTTTGGGATGGAGGTTGACGGCTATTATGCGGATTCAGCGGTGACTGTGCCGGTGGGCGAAATCAGCCCGGCGCTGCAGAAGTTGCTGGATGTCACGCGCGAATCGCTGGATCGCGCCATCGAAAAGATGCGCGCCGGCAACCGGCTCGGCGATGTTGGGCATGCGGTGCAGAGCTGGGTGGAACAGAACGGGTATTCGGTGGTTCGGGAATTTGTCGGGCACGGCATCGGCACCAAGATGCACGATGAACCGAATCTTCCAAATTACGGCGACGCCGGGCGCGGCGCGCGTTTGCAGGAAGGCATGGTCATCGCCGTCGAACCCATGGTGAATGCCGGCGGCCCGGAAGTGCGCATGCGCGGCGAATGGCTGGCGGAAACTGCGGATGGCAGCCCGTCGGCACACTTTGAACACACCGTGGCGATAACTGCCAAAGGACCGTGGATTTTGACGCGGCCGAAGGAAATGACCGGCCCATCGTGGTAAGACTCAGGTCGCGTCACTGCCGGCGAGGCAACGCCCGGGCATGTAATTAGTAGCAACAGATTTGGCAGCACCAGATACAGGAGACTATGGCAAAACCGGTTCAGGACGACAAAAAGAAGGGCGACTCCGGCAATACCAAGGAAGACGCCATTGAAGTGATGGCGACGGTGAAAGAGCCGCTGCCCAACGCGATGTTCCGCGTGGAGCTGGAGAACAAGCACCAGGTGCTGGCGCACGTTTCGGGAAAGATGCGCAAAAATTTCATTCGCATTCTCGCGGGAGACAAAGTGGCCGTGGAACTTTCGCCTTACGATCTTACGCGCGGCCGCATCGTGTACCGCTACAAGTAAGCGCACACAGAAGGACAGGGATAATGAAAGTACGAGCATCGGTTAAGAAAATTTGTGACAAGTGCAAGGTGATTCACCGGCGCGGAGTGGTGCGCGTGATTTGCCAGAATCCGAAACACAAGCAGCGCCAGGGTTAAGAGGACTAAGGAGAACGTATGGCACGTATTGCTGGAATCGATCTTGCGCCGCAAAAACGCCTGTGGGTGGGCCTGACCGCCATCTATGGCATCGGGCACGAGCGCGCCCGGAAGCTTGCAAAAGCGGCCGGCGTCGATCACGACAAGAAAATTCGCGATCTTACCGAAGAGGAAACCAACCGTTTGCGCCAGGAAATTGAAAAAGAAGGGCGCGTGGAAGGCGATCTTCGCAAAGAGATCCAGATGAATATCCGCCGGCTGATTGAAATTCAGGCGTACCGCGGCGTTCGTCACCGGCGCAACTTGCCGGTGCGTGGCCAACGTACGCATACCAACGCGCGCACCCGTAAGGGACCGCGGCGCGGGGCGGTAGCAGCCAAGAAGAAAGTTACCGGCAAAAAGGGGTAAAAAGAGGCAGTCGAGTTCGCGAATTCAAGGTCAAGAGAAACGGAGTAACACGTGGCAAAAGAGCAGCAGAAAAACGCAACGCCGGACGTCACACCGGGCGGAAAACCGGCGGCGGCAACCAAGCGCAAGAAAGAATTCAAGAAAAAGCGGGAGCGCCGCATCATTCCGCACGGAGTCGTGCACGTGGCGGCGTCGTTCAACAACACGCAGATCACCATCGCCGATCAGGATGGGCGCGTGGTGTGCTGGTCGTCAGCGGGCGCCATCGGTTTCAAGGGATCGCGCAAGGGTACGCCGTACGCCGCGCAGCAGGCTTCGCTGGCTGCGGCGGGCGTGGCGCGTGATCAGTACGGAATGAAGAGCGTCGAAGTGCGCGTACAGGGTCCCGGCTCCGGCCGTGAGTCCGCGGTGCGTGCCCTGGCTGCCGCGGGACTGCACATCGTTTTGATTCGCGACATCACGCCGATTCCGCACAACGGCTGCCGTCCGCCGAAACGTCGTCGCGTCTGAAGTTTTGATTTCAATCAATTCTGGCCAGCCAAGAAGGCCTGGCCTGCAAAGAAGTTTTTGCGAAGGGAGATAGAAGTTGGCAAGACATAGAGAAGCAGTATGCCGCCTGTGCCGCCGGGAAGGGCAGAAACTATTTTTGAAAGGCTTGCGCTGCTTCACGGAAAAGTGCGCCATTGAAAAGCGCAACTTCGTTCCGGGACAGCACGGCCAGTCACGGCGCCCGAAAGTCGCGGGTTACGGCTTGCAGTTACGCGAAAAGCAGAAGATGAAGCGCACCTACGGCCTGCTGGAGCGGCAGTTCCGCTTGTACTTCGAGCGCGCAGAACGCGCCAAGGGCCCCACGGGTGAAAACCTCATCATCATGCTGGAGCGCCGCCTGGACAGCGTGCTGTGGCGCGCTGGACTGGCGTCCTCGCGCGCGCAAGCACGCCAACTGGTGCTGCATGGTCACGTCCGCGTATCGGGCAAGAAGGTCAACATTCCTTCTTACCTGGTGAACGTGGGCGAGGAAATTGCCATCAAGGAACGCATGCACGAAAACGCCATGATCCTGGAAGCACGAAACGTGGCGCAATCGCAGAGCGCGGTTCCCTGGCTCGAGCAAGACCGCGAAGGGTTCAAGGCCAAGGTGGTGGCCATGCCCAAGCGCGAAGACGTGCAGACACCGCCTTTTACGGAGCAGCTGATCGTGGAGCTTTATTCGAAGTAATTCTGGAAGAGGCCCTGGCCGCGCCAATTTGGAGCGGCTGACGGCTTCGGTGACGTTTCGGTACCTACAGTCATCCAATAGCAACGGGCAGTATTGGGGCCTTCGCCAGCCCCGGAAGGAAGGAACACGATGTGGAAGGGCTTTCAAAAACCAAAGCGTCTGGCCTCTGAACTCGAGTCGCTCACCGAAAAGTACGGGCGGTTCTCCGCGCAGCCGTTCGAGCGCGGGTGGGGCACCACGGTAGGGAACGCGCTGCGTCGCGCCCTGCTGAGCTCCATCGAAGGCGCGGCCATCACAGCCGTCAAGATCGAGGGCGTATTGCACGAGTTTTCTTCGATCGCAGGTGTGGTCGAAGACGCCACGGACATCATTCTTAACTTGAAGCAAGTGCCCATTAAGTTGAACACCGACCTGCCCAAGACCATTTACTTGAATTTCGAGCATCCTGGCCCGGTCACTTCGGCGCAGATTGAAGAAGACGCCGACTTCGCCGTGCTCGACAAGAATGTGTATATCGCCACCGTCAGTGAAGGCGGCCGGCTGCAGATTGAAATGCGCGTAAAGAACGGCCGTGGCTATGTGGCCGCCGACCGCAACTACGACGAAGACCTGCCTATCGGGTACATCCCGGTGGACAGTGTGCATTCGCCGGTGCGCAAGGTGAACTATTCCGTCGAAGCCGCGCGTCTCGGACAGATGACCGACTACGAAAAACTGATGATCGAAGTGTGGACCAACGGTGCGATCACGCCGCAGGATTCCATCGGTTTGGCCGCGAAGCTGGTGAAAGACCACATGAGCATCTTCATCAACTTTGAAGAACCCGTGGACAGCATTGAGCCGCTGCCGGATACGGCGCACGATCCGCGACTGGAGC
>JALYLI010000002.1 GCA_030774335.1 Acidobacteriota bacterium
CAAATCGGGCTGAAACCCACCGTCTACGATCCCGAGAGCGGCCGAAAGTGTGAGAACCAGCAAAGGCGTGCTACGCATTCTCAGCATCCGTGAGGCCGTTTAAGCACAACATCTTTGACGAGATGCCATAAGGCGGGTGGCACACCCTCTGTACTTTTCTGAAAAGGTTTGTATGTATGAGCGGGCCGGAGTATATCACTACATAGTTAACCTCCGGTGCCTAAAGGGGGTGCCGCATCCTTTGCGGACCGAAAGGGTCGGGCACCCTCGCGACGAGGAGTCTGTTTGAGTGCCACCCGCCCCACTAAAAATGAAGCAGGCGGCGTGACAATACTGATTACCTTAAGGTCTCGATGCGAAGTCAGTCGAGCACCTCCAAAAGGCCTAGAATGATCACCGACGATAGGGTCCGCGAACCTGATAGTCACCTGGTGGAATTGTGGCGCTTGAGCGAACTTGGTTAGCACTGCGGTCTTTGGGGTTTGGCACGCAACGGGTTATCCCAAGCCTGGACGGGCTGAGGGCAATATCGATCGCGTTTGTACTGTTATCGCATCTCAGCGGGACACGCCATTTTTTCAATTCGCGGTGGTTGGAGGAATTAGGAGAGCTGGGAGTCAGGATTTTTTTCATCATTTCAGGCTATCTAATAACCTCCATACTTCTCGAGGAGCTGGATCGTAAAGGTTCCATTTCTCTGCCTCGCTTTTATTTTCGGCGGATGATGCGCTTGTTTCCGGCAGCGTACTTTCTGATCGCCGTGACCACTGCGCTCGCCTCTAGCGGTTTTGTGCAAATGGCGCCGCGTGACACCCTGTTCGCTGTCACCTACACGATGAACTATTACGAGGCCAGAGGCTGGCCTCTCGGTCACCTGTGGTCACTAGGGGTGGAGGAGCAATTCTATCTGTTGTGGCCCCTGCTGTTGAGTAGACTGGCAGTTTTGAAATGCCGGAGTCTTCTCCTGGCTATTTTCGTGCTCGGTCCTTTTTTTCACATTACAGCTTTTTATGTCGCGCCGGCGTTCAATTTTTTGCGCTGGACCGACGCGCTGGCGGCTGGATGCCTGCTGGCAATTATTCGGGAGGAACTAAGCAGCGCGGATGGCTATTTGCGCTTGATCAGCTCCAAATGGTTTTTCCTTGTGCCCCTGGCGGCAATGGCCGCGAATTATATTCCATACGCCAAAGTGACCCAGCTTGCCGGTGAAACAATCATGAACCTGGCAATAGTAGTTTCAATGGACTGGAGTATGCGTAACACGAACGGGCTAATGGGACGGTTTCTGAACCATCCCGCCATCAGTTTTATTGGCGTTCTTAGTTATTCTATTTACCTATGGCAGCAACTTTTCCTGAACAAAAATTCGGATCGCGCGTATTGCGCATTTCCTTTGAATATCCTTCTTGCCCTTACGGTGGCGCTTATCTCCTATGTATTGATCGAAACGCCGTTCCTCCGGCTGCGACGAGTGATTGAACGTACGTAGTCCGGAATCGCGCCGAACAACGGCTGCACTGGCGCAGTTTCGGACGAAAAACCCGCGGGAACGCACCCTGCACGAAGTAGCAGATGCACACGCCTACTCAATTGCTTTCCATTCTTCTAGTTACAGGCCAGAGGCGCTCACTTCGATAATTCGGCCCGTGAATATCTCCGTCACGAACAGTATCCTGGTTTTCGGATCAAGCGCCATGCTGGTCGGCGTGATCAAGCAATCAGCGATTACCTCAGGAGTTCCACCTGGGGAAGCAAATAATTGCAATCTTCCGGGAGCTTGCGCCAATTGATTGGTGCTGAACTCCAGCGTTAAGAACTCATTTCCGCCTCCAGGGGTTTTCACCGGCAGCACATCGATGGCTGATGTCAAACCGGTAATGAACGGCTCACTCTCCCCTGTATTTGGATCAACTGTGCGCACCTGTGCCACATCTGGCGGGAACGGAAAGCCGCTTAACAGGGTGACCAGTAACTGTCCGCCGAATAGATGGATGCTGTCCGGCACCGCGTCAACAGCTGGCGGTCCAACGGGAAGCGGGTTTGTCAGGGGTGCGAAGGTGGTCAAGACCGCAGTGGCGCCGGTATTGAGGTCTACCGTCCAAATACGATTAAGGCTCGCGTCTGCCACATAGAGCAGGTTATTGTTGACCGCTACTCCAAACGGGTTTGAACTTACTGTGTTGTCAGGGAGATCGGTCCTCGGCGCAGGCACCACATCCGGAAAATCAGCCAACAACTTTATGGTTAACTTGTCGCCCTTCCCGTTGTCCAAGACTAGCTCCGACCCGCCTTTCAACGCGAACTGATCGGCCTCAGTGAGTGTGAAGCCGCTGGCCGTCTTCTCCGCGTTCGCGCTGAAGTGTACCTCCAAGATTGAACTTAGGATGGGCGACGACGGGTTGGGGTTTGGGAGTTCAGTACCGGGAAAGGGACCGAGCAGCGCCGCGTCCCCGACCCCGATGGCGATGAAAAGCGTGCGCCCACGCATGGCCAAACCGGAGGGTCCGGAAGGCGCGGGAAAACCGCCGAGATTATTGATAGCGGACGGGAGGCCGTCGAGCAGCGTGCGACGCTCCCCGCTATTAGGGTCGATAATGGAAATTCGTCCTGTATTGGGGCCGTTCCCTTGCTCCGCGACCAACAGATTACCATTCGGTGACAGAATGATTTTAGTTGGGGCTCTTAGATCAGAGGCAAGAACAGTAGTAGGACACTGCGCTTTAGCGCTCACACCCCACAACATAATAAAAGTCACTGCCGCAACTAAGGCTCTGATGTGCCGTCGCATTGGATCCGCCTTTCTAGTGAACGATTGGAGTTACGGGTCAAGCCGCCTTCCACCAGCGGCCCAGGTCTGGACCGCGCAGCCGAATGAAGTAAAGGGTAGGCCCACAACGTGGTGATAATGAGACTTTGGCCTAGTGAGCTGGCTTTTTACTCCGTACTCACTCCGAAGTCAAGGCCTGCTGGGGTACTGTAACTGCAGAAGGAGAAGGTTCGATTTGAGCAAAGTAGAAATGTCAGTTTCATGGGCAGTACCCGGATTACATTTCGCTGGCAACCCTGCTTGTTCCGAAGTGATAATTGACATTTCGCTTGACGTTCGCTTTGTTTTCGCCTAAGTTGACAGCACGTAGTGCCTGTGGGTTTCGTGTGCAGATATGTGATCGGGAGGCCTAATGGCCCTGACCAAGAGGCAAAAGGAAGTGCTCGACTTTTTGGTTTCGTTTGAGACGAAGCACGGATATGCGCCGAGCTTTGAAGAAATCGGCAAAGGCATGAAGCTCACGTCGCTGGCGACGGTGCACAAACACATTACGACCCTCGAGAAAAAAGGATTTATCCGGCGCGGGTATAACCAGAGCCGGTCGATCGAGATTGTGCAGTTGCCGAAATCGGTGAAAGACCAGGTGATGGAGCGCAAGATTCAGGAATTGCCGCTGGTGGGACGCATCGCGGCGGGCCGGCCGCTGGAAGCTGTGGAAGAGCGCGAAACTTTATCACTCGGCGATTTTGCGCGGGGCGGAAATTCCTTCGTGCTTCAAGTGAAAGGCACGTCGATGATTGAAGATCACATAATGGATGGCGACTATGTGGTCTGCGAACAGACCCAGGTAGCCAATGCGGGGGACATTGTAGTGGCGCTGATCGGGGAAGACGAAGCGACGCTAAAGCGCTTTTACCGAGAAGGCCCTGGCAAGATTCGGCTGCAGCCAGCAAATTCCGAGATGGGGCCGATTATCGTGGCGGCTAATGATGTGAAGATTCAAGGGCGTGTGATTGGCGTCCTCAGGAAGTATTGATCGCGGCGGCGTCAGTGTCCGAAGCCTGGTGTGATTTGCCCACCGTCCCGTCAGGACGGCCCTGTATGGCGCCGGTCATGGTAGCGCAACTTCTCCCACTTTAGCCGTGTACAACGTCTTGGAACCACGGACGTGCTCGTCCCCCCTTACACCCTCCCAGGTGGGCTAAACTTATTAATCTAAAGCCGAAGTCTTGTGAGGCTATTTTGATGTACTTTCGATTGATAAAATCGCTCCGGTTCACACTAGTCGCAGCTTTGGCGGCCGGCATGGCGCTGCTTCTGCCGTTGCAATGCGGAGCTTATGCGGTACTTTCGCACGAAGCCATCATTGATACGGTCTGGGATACCAACCTCAAACCGTTGTTATTGAAACGTTTCCCAACCGCCACGGTGGACGAGCTGCACAAGGCCCACGGGTACGCTTACGGCGGGGCCATCATTCAGGACATGGGTTATTACCCGCACGGCACGCACTTCTTCAGCGACCTGACACACTACGTGCGCAGCGCGGACTTTATCCTGGCGTTGATCCACGACGCCAAAGACTTGAACGATTACGCCTTCGCGCTCGGCGCGATGGCGCATTATGCCGCGGACAATGACGGCCACCGTATCGGAACCAACCATGCCGTGCCGCTGCTTTATCCTAAATTGAAAACGAAGTTTGGGAATATCGTCACGTACGAACAAGACCCGCTGGCGCACGTCAAAACGGAGTTCGGCTTCGATGTCATCGAAGTAGCGCATGGCCGTTACGCGCCGGACAGCTACCATGACTTCATTGGATTTCAGGTGGCCGTTCCCCTGTTGGAGCAAGCCTTTCGGGAAACGTACGGCCTGGAGTTGAAAGTTGTAGTTCCTAAAGAAGAGGAAGCGCTCAATTCCTACCGGCATGCTGTCAGCGAGCAACTCCCCAAAGCTACCCGCATCGCGTGGAGCCTGAAACAGAAAGACATACAAAAAGACCAGCCGGGAATGACCAAAAGAAAATTTCTCTATAACCTTTCGCGCGCCAGTTATGAGAAGGAATGGGGCAAGAAGTACGAGCAGCCAACCGGAAAGGAAAAGTTTCTGGCGTTTTTAACCAAACTGCTTCCCAAGATTGGTCCGCTCCGAGTCCTGCAGTTCAAGGCTCCCACACCTCAGACGGAAAAGATGTTTGAGGACAGCTTCAACGCCACGCTGGAACGTTATCGCAAGCTTCTTGCACAAGTGGGAAATGGAAGCAAACTGGAGATGGCGAACGACAATTTTGATACCGGCGAAACCACGGGGCCGGGCAAATACCAGTTGAACGATGACACATACGCGAAACTGATCGACAAGTTATCGGATGACAAATTTGCCGGGGCTAGCCCGGAACTGCGCGCCAACATATTGACGTTTTTCGCGGACCCCAGCGCACCTTATGCCACGAAGCGCGACCCGAAAGCGTGGGCCAAGCTGCAGACGGAGATTGATCAGCTAAAAGCGGCGCCTCCGGCTGACTTTCCCGCCGTAGCAGCAAAAAATTCCAGTCGTTAACCGGCTACTCCGACGGAGTTGAGTCCGGCAAACCACGATCGCAATAAGAAATAATTCGCATTCTGCAGATCAAAAATTCCACGCCGCCGCCTCGCGCTGTGTGTGCGAAACAATGTAGAATTTCGCCCATGCATATGCTGCTCTCCGCATGAAAAATTTCGGGCCTATTCGCAAACTGCTGGCGGCGAATCGCAGCGAGATCGCGATCCGCATATTCCGCGCGGCCAATGAACTGGGCTTGCGCACGGTGGCCATTTATTCGCAGGAAGATCGGCTGGCGCTGCACCGATTTAAGGCGGATGAGGCCTATCAAATCGGAGCGGGCAAAGGGCCGGTGGAGGCGTACCTGGATATTGCGGGGATTGTGGCGCTGGCGCGGGAAAAAGAAGTTGACGCCATTCATCCGGGGTACGGATTTTTATCGGAGAATCCCGCATTCCCGCGGGCTTGCGAGAAAGCGGGCATTAAATTCGTCGGCCCCACCCCTGAACTGCTCGAACTGCTGGGAGACAAAACGGCGGCGCGGCGACTGGCGGCCGCCGCGGGCGTGCCGGTGCTTCCGGGAACTCCCGAGCCGATAGAAACAGCGGCGGCAGCGCACCAAGCCGCGGCGGAAATTGGTTACCCCGTGATGGTCAAAGCCGCGATGGGCGGGGGCGGGCGGGGAATGCGGGTCGTGCACGAGGCCGCGGAGCTGGAGCGTTTGCTGGAAGAGGCGCAGGGCGAAGCGCGATCCGCGTTTGGCGATGGCTCCGTTTTCCTTGAGAAATATCTGGCGCGCGCGCGGCATCTGGAAGTGCAGATTCTTGGCGACGAGCACGGTGAGCTTTTGCATCTGTACGAGCGCGACTGCTCGGTACAACGGCGTCATCAAAAAGTTGTGGAGGTAGCGCCCGCGACGAATCTTCCCGCGGCGGTGCGCACAGCGTTATGCCATGCCGCGGTGCAACTGGCGCGCAAAGCCGGCTATCGGAACGCCGGAACCGTGGAATTTTTGTATGACGTGGACGCAGCGAAATTTTATTTCATCGAAGTGAATCCCCGTATTCAGGTGGAGCACACCGTTACGGAGATGGTTACCGGCATTGACCTGGTGCGGTCGCAAATTCTGGTGGCGCAGGGGCATGCTTTACACGAAGCGCCACTTTCGTTGCCGGCGCAGGACAAGATTCCTTTGTATGGATCGGCGCTGCAGTGCCGGGTCACGACCGAGGATCCCGCCAATAATTTTGCGCCGGATTACGGGAAGATTTCGACGTATCGTTCACCGGCGGGATTCGGGATTCGCCTGGATGGCGGAACGGCGTATGCCGGCGCGATTCTGGCGGCATATTACGATTCTCTGCTGGTTAAAGTGACGGCCTGGGGCGCCAACCTGCCCGAAGCTTGCCAGCGGATGGATCGCGCGCTGCGGGAGTTTCGCATTCGGGGCGTGAAAACCAATATTCCGTTTGTGGAAAATGTTGTTAACCATCCGAAGTTTCGAGCCGGCGATGTCACGACCTCGTTTCTGGATGATTCACCGGAACTGTTTCGTTTTCGCACGCGTGGAGATCGCGCCACGAAACTTTTGTCGTACCTGGGCGACGTGATTCTGAATGGCAATCCCGAGGTGAAAGGGAAGAAGGCGCCGGAACTGCACGAGATTCCGGTTATTCCGGCGACGCCGGTGGTTGATATTCCTGATGGGACGAGGCAACTGCTGAAGAAAGTGGGCGCTGAAAAGTTTGCCGCGTGGGCGAAAAAAGAAAAACGGCTTTTGATTACGGATACGACGTTCCGCGATGCGCACCAGTCGCTGATGGCCACGCGGGTCCGCACGCATGATTTGCTGGCTACGGCGGCAGCGGTGGCGCGGCGCTTGCCGAATCTGTTCAGCCTGGAGATGTGGGGCGGCGCTACTTTTGATACTTCGCTGCGTTTCCTTCACGAGGACCCGTGGCTGAGACTGCGGGAACTACGCGCGCGCGTGCCGAATATTTGTTTTCAGATGCTTTTGCGGGGCGCGAATGCGGTTGGTTACGCCTCATACCCAGACAACGTGATCGTGGAATTTGTGCGAGAAGCGTACGCGCAGGGCATAGACATTTTTCGGATTTTCGATTCGCTCAATTCCATCGACAATATGCGCGTTTCGATCGACGCGGTGCTGGAGACTGGGGCGGTTTGCGAACCAGCGATTTGTTATACCGGCGATATTCTAGATGACGCGCGCCCAAAATATTCGCTGAAGTATTACGTCACCATGGCGCAGCAGCTGGAGAAGCTGGGCGCGCACTTTCTGGCGATCAAGGATATGGCGGGTCTGTGCAAGCCTTACGCGGCTCATGAATTGGTCAAAACTCTGCGGCAAGAGATTGGGATTCCGGTTCATTTTCACACTCACGATACGAGCGGCTTGAACGCGGCCAGTATTTTGAAGGCTGCTGATGCCGGCGTGGACGTAGCGGACGCGGCGGTGGCGGCGATGAGCGGCGGCACCAGCCAACCTAATTTGAATGCCATTGTGGAGGCGTTGCGGCACACGCCGAGGGACACGCAGCTGGATATCGAGACGTTGAACGAGTGTTCGGACTACTGGGAGACGGTGCGCACTTTTTATCTGCCGTTTGATTCGGCGCCGAAATCTGGCTCAGCACGCTTGTACCAGCATGAAATTCCGGGCGGACAGTACACCAATCTTCGTGAGCAGGCGACAGCCATGGGCCTCGGGCATCGCTGGCGTGAAGCGGAGAAAATGTACGCGGAGGTCAACCAGCTTTTTGGGGACATCGTCAAGGTCACGCCTTCGAGCAAGGTGGTAGGGGACATGGCGTTGTTCCTGATGGCGAACGAACTGCGGCCGGCGGATATTCTGGCGCTCGATGAGAAGCATGATATTTCGCTGCCGAATTCCGTGGTGGAGATGTTTTCTGGCGTGCTGGGCGTCCCACCGGGAGGTTGGCCCAAGAAATTGCAGAAGATTATCTTACGAGGCCAAGCTGCCTTGAAGGGGCTGCCCGGAGCGAACCTGGAAGCAGTGGATTTCGAGAAGGAACAAAAGGCGCTGGAGAAGAAACTCAATCATGCGGTACGGCGTGATGATTTGTTGAGCTACCTGCTGTATCCCGAGGTTTTCGCGAAGTACGACAAATTCCGGCAGAGCTACGGGGACGTCAGTGTTTTGCCCACCAATGCGTTTTTCTACGGGCTGCTTTCGGGCGAAGAAATTACCGTGGACATTGAATCCGGCAAATCGCTGATTATCAAGTTTCTGACGGCCAGCGAGCCGCACCCCGACGGAACGCGCACGCTATTTTTCGAATTGAATGGGCAACCACGGGAAGTCAACGTGCGTGATCGCGCTTTACGAGTGGTGGAGCGTTCGCACCCCAAGGCGGATCCGGCCGATCCGGGGCACGTGGCGGCGCCTACCGCAGGCGTGATCAGCGGGATCGCCGTGCAAGCGAACCATACGGTGGAGCGCGGCGCAAAATTGTTGACGCTGGAGGCCATGAAGATGCAGTCGAATATTTACGCGCCGATCTCCGGGCGCATTACAAAGCTGCTGGTGTCGCCCGGGCAGAATGTGGAAGCCAAGGATTTGCTCGTGTCCATCGCCCCATGAGTTTTCGCAAGCACGAAAACTTCCCTTCAAAAATTCTGAAGAACGAACGCGACCTGATGGTTTACTTGCCGCCGGGGTATGAAGAGCAGCCGGAGCGCCGCTTTCCAGTGCTGTATCTGCAGGACGGACAGAATCTTTTCGACGGGGCCACTTCGTTTGTCCCCGGAATGGATTGGCGCGTCGGCCAGACTGCAGACCACATGATTGGCATCGGAGCGGTAGAACCCTTGATTATTGTAGGGATTTATAATCTTGGGAAACACCGCATCCGAGAATATACGCCCTCACGAATGCCAAAACTTGGTGGCGGAAGCGCCAACCGCTACGCCAAGTTTCTGGTGGAGGAACTAAAACCATTCATCGATTACGAGTACCGAACGCTGGACGGCCCAGGAAATACCGGGTTGGGAGGCTCCTCACTGGGCGGACTCGTTTCGCTTTATGTTGGACTGAAATTTTCACAGGTGTTTGGCAAACTCGCGGCCCTCTCGCCCTCGGTGTGGTGGAACCAGCGGGTGATGCACCGGTTCGCGGCAACTGCACGCGTGGGCCGGCGGCCTAGAATCTGGCTGGATATCGGCACGGGCGAAGGGCGGCAAATTGTGCACGACGTGGAGAACTTTCGCGATGTGTTGCTGCAAAAAGGCTGGCAGCCGGAGCGCGATTTACATTTCGAGCTGGTGGAGGGTGCGGAGCACAATGAAGCCGCGTGGGCTTCACGGGTCGGGCACGTGCTGCAATTTTTGTTTCCGGCAGCAGCTAGCAACGTATAATCCGCCGCTAAGGGCTGTAAACGAAGTTAAAAACCCCGCGTGCGAAATCGGCACGTGGCGCGCCCGACGTTGCTTCATACATCGATATGATCGACGAAAGACCGCTGACGATCCTGTGCGTAACTTCCTACGAAAAGGGGCAGGAATTTATACGCACGTGCAAAGCGATGGGCTGCCGCGTGCTGCTATTGACGGTGGAGAAGTTGAAGGAGGGCGAGTGGCCGCGCGATTGCCTCGACGGTTTTTTTACCATGCCAGAAGAACTTCCCCTGCAGGGCCTGATTTACTCCGTCAGTTACATCGCCAGGTCGCAACAAATCGATCGCATCGTGGCGCTGGACGAGTTCGATATGGAGAATGTCTCGGCATTGCGCGAGCATTTGCGCATACCGGGCATGGGCTTGACGACGGTGCGGTATTTCCGGGACAAGCTTTCCATGCGCGCGCGGGCCAAGGAAGCGGGTATTCGCGTGCCTGAATTTGTGGCGGTGCTCAATGACGACAGCCTGCGTGAATACATGGGACGTGTGCCTGGGCCGTGGTTGTTGAAGCCGCGTTCGCAGGCTTCGGGTATCGGGATGAAGAAAATTCACGCCGCGGATGAATTGTGGCCGTGGCTTGACCAGCTCGGGGATCAGCAATCGTATTATCTGCTGGAACATTTCGTGCCGGGAACGGTGTATCACGTGGACAGCATCGCCTCGGAGCGGGAGGTGGTTTTTGCGGAGGCGCACAGGTATGGCACGCCTCCGTTGACGACTTCACATCAAGGCGGAGTGTTCACGACGAGTACTTTGCCGGATGACGCGCCGGAAGCAGAGGAGTTGCTGGCCATGAATCGAAAAGTGCTGAACGAGCTGGGGTTTGTACGCGGCGTAACACATGCCGAATTTCTGAAGGCCGAAAATGACGGGGAATTTTATTTTATCGAGGTGGCGGCACGTGTCGGTGGCGCTTACATCAGTGACGTAATCGAAGCGGCGACGGGAATTAATCTGTGGCGCGAATGGGCGCGACTGGAGGTTGGGGCGGGAAGGGAGACTTATCAACTTCCTGTGCGTCGCCGCGAATATGCGGCGGTGATATTGTCACTGGCGCGGCAGGAGCATCCGGACACGTCCGGGTACACGGATGCGGAGATTGTGCAGCGTATTTCGAAATATCATCACGCGGGATTGATTTTGAGGTCGCCTGGGTCTTCACGAATCCAAGAGCTGCTCGTCGACTATTCGGCGCGCTTTCAAAACGATTTTCTGGCGACACAACCTGTTCCGGATAAGCCGAGTAATTAAGCAGTCGTAAATCGCCAGACTAATGCGCGCTTCGCGCATGCGCCAAGATGTCACCACGTTACGAATTCCACCCGCCACGGCGGGCAGGCCCTCCAAAAACCCGAGGGTAGGGCACCCTCCGCGGGACCATATTTGTGACTAAAAATTTGGCGAGAATTGGTGGACAGGCGGGAGGGAATTTGTGTTATGGTGGCCGCCCCTGTCCTCAAGTCCAGTTACTGTAACGCACACACGGGCCAAGCGGTAATTGCAGTTCTATATCCCAGGGAATAGAGTTTGCTGTACCCCGGCCGGACATCTTGTCTTCATGGGGCTGTCCCTTGGGAGGTCCGATGTGGAGTAACAAAAAACCGGATACGCCGCAGGCGGCGCAACCGGAGCAAAAAAACTTCAATTCGAATGAGTCGCCGAGGCCTGCTCCGGTGACTTGGGAGGGAACATCCGCCATGAGTACTGATGCAATGCGTCCGTTGGGAGCTTCCGGAGCTGGTGCGGGAGCACGCCTCGGGTCAAGCCTGCACGTGAAAGGTGAAATTTCCGGCAACGAAGATCTGCTTATCGATGGAACAGTCGAAGGACTGATTACGCTTGATGAGCGGAAACTGACTGTCGGCGCGAGCGCTAAAGTTACCGCAGATATTATTGCCCGTGAAGTGGTGGTTTACGGCACGGTCAAGGGTAACCTGCGCGCGAAAGATCGCATCGAGATCAAAAAGGACGGGTCGGTAAACGGCGACCTGACCACCGCGCGAATCATGATCGAAGACGGCGCCTACTTTAAGGGCTCCATCGAGATCGACAAGACTGCTGACAAGGAAGCTGGCGCGAATGCGTTCGCTCGTCAGAATGTGCCGGCCACGGCAAAGACGATTTAGAGGTTTTCCACTTTCATCTAGGCAAGAGCGGCAAGGTTTTTCCCGCCGCTCTTTTTTTGTGTTTTGTGGCGGGGTATTGCGCCGATATAACCACTAACTTTTCGTACCGCTGGTCAGCATCCTGTAAGCGGCGCGGGCGGTTAAGCGCGCAGGTGATCGGGGCGCCAACTCTTTATGAGTTGTTTGATGGCTTTGCGATCTTTCAGCCTTTCGTCCAGCACTTTTCGCGCGAGCGCGGGCAATTCGGCATCGCTCGCAAATCTCAGCGAAACCAGCTGTCCGTTTTCAAATTCGCCAAGGCGGACTTGCAAATCCTGCGGCAACAAGCGCTCGTAACGCAGGCGTTCTTCCAGGCGAATCACGCGGTCCTGCACGGACAAGGCAAACAGTCTGGCGAACAGAAATCCAATCAGCAGCGCCACGGAAGTCAAAACCCACACCGCTCCGTCGATGGACCACAGCGACGTCTTCCAGCGGTAGATCGACCAGCCGATGTTAAGGAGCAGAACCGGCAGGACAAAAAAGTGAAACGGCGGGACGAACTTGGCATGGTTGGAAAAATTCTGTTGGCTCATCGAATGGTCTCCTCAATAAATAAATCGAGTGTGGGTCCGCGGTCCGCGGGAATATCTGAAAACTTTGTCCCAGGCTACCCGCGGCTCAGGCGGCAATCCCTGAAGCGAGTGCGCGAGTGCATTTTCATGGGACGGATTGTAACAGAATGGCAGGGAAGGACATCCCAGTTGCAATGGTCAACATAGATTTATTTATTTGTTAGAATGCGAGAGCGACACCCGGCCGGATGGCCGAAGCGGTTCTGGAGAAGGAAATGGCTAAAGCAACGTGGGCGGGGAAGACGATTGCAGAGAGCAATGCGACGGTGCAGGTGGAGGGCAACGAGTATTTTCCGCCGGAGGCGGTGGAGAAAAAGTTTCTGACGCCCAGTAGCCACACGAGCGAATGCTCGTGGAAAGGCACGGCGCACTATTACCACGTGGAAGTGGATGGAATGAAGAATGAGAATGCGGCCTGGTATTATCCGGAGCCGAAAGCGGCGGCGGCGGAAATTAAGGATCGTGTGGCGTTCTGGAAGGGCGTCAACGTTCAAGTGTGACGCGCGGCCGGCGTTCCTGGCGCCGGCGCGAATCAGGTGCCTAGAAGATTGGGCTTGGACGAAGGTGGCCGAGTGTCAAGCGGACATTTAAAAAGCCCGGCATTTTCACGTGGCGACGCTTCGAATTCCTAAAACAGGCGAGGCAAGTTACAATATGCTCTGCAATTTCCAGCCGGCATCCTGCCTGCGGAGATAATCGATATTCGTCTGTAATTTTTGGCGCGGCAGTGCGTATATCGATGTAGGGATTGTTGTACTCGAAGGAGTTACGGCCAGCGGATGTCGACGCCCCAATCCATAAAACCAGATCTCGGAAGTCTGCGGATCGGCGACGATCACCGAAAAGGTGGTACCGGAGCCGGCAAAAGGGTGGCTATCACTGTTTTGCCGATCGTGATTCTGGCGGGCATTGCGGTGGCAGCATTTGCTTACCGCAATCAAAGGCCCACTGTTGAAGTGATGACCGCGGGCAAGGGGGATGCCGGCGAGCGCCAGTCGCTTTTGAACGCCAGCGGCTACGTAACCCCGCGGCGGCGTGCCACCATCGCGGCCAAAATCACTGGGCGAGTTACGGGAGTTTTCTTTGACGAAGGGACGCCCGTGAAACAAGGCCAGTTGCTCGCGACTTTGGATGATTCAGACGTTAAACGAGCCCTGGCATCCGCCAAGGCCGATCGCGAAACCGCGCAGGCGGCCATCGCCGACTATGTGGTGCAGCTGAAAAACGCCAAGGTGCAGTTGGGGCGCGCCGAGCAATTGCAAAAAGCCGGCGTGCAGACGCAGGAAACACTGGACAACGCGTCCACGGCGGCGGACAGCCTGACGGCCAAAATTGCGCTCGCCAAACAACAGGTGGCGGGAGCGGAGGCGCGCATCAGCGAAGCGCAACAGGCGGTGGACAACACGGTCATTCGCGCGCCATTCGAAGGCATCGTGGTTTCGAAAGATGCGCAGGTTGGGGAAATGGTGTCGCCCATTTCGGCTGGAGGTGGATTCACGCGTACGGGTATTGCCACGATCGTGGACATGAAGTCGAACGAAATTGAAGTGGACGTCAATGAGTCGTATATCGCGCGCGTGGAACCGAACCAACCGGTGACCGCGATTCTGGACGCGTATCCAGACTGGCAAATTCCAAGCAAGGTGCGCACGGTGATTCCGACGGCGGATCGGCAGAAGGCCACCGTGAAGGTGCGCATTTCGTTTCTGAAGCTGGATCCCAAGATTCTTCCGGACATGGGCGTGAAGGTGTCTTTTCTGGCGGAAGAGAAGGCGGTGGCCAAGGGCCCGGAGCCAAAAACTTTTATACCCAAGTCCGCAGTGCGCGGAGATGCAGGCAGTTCGTTTGTGTTTTTGGTGCACGACGGCAAAGTCGAGCATCGCGCGGTGCGCGTGGGCTTAGATCGTGGCAGTGACGTGGCGATCATGGCCGGTGTGATGCCTGGCGATTCACTGGTGGTCAGTGGTCCCGCTACTTTGCAGGACGGCGATAGAGTTGAAATCAAAAAGTAGGAGCTCAAGATGATTCGCGTAGATGGACGGTCGGATTCCCCGAGTCTTATTCGTGTCCGAGGACTGAACAAGACGTACCGGCGCGGCGGCGAAGCTATTCAAGTTTTGCAGGGGCTAAATCTGGATGTGGATCAGGCCGACTTTGTGGCGTTCATGGGGCCGAGCGGGTCGGGGAAAACGACGCTGCTGAATTTACTGGGCGGACTGGATGTTCCATCGGCGGGGAGCATCACGGTTGCCGGCGATGAAGTAACCAGCATGTCGGCGAGCAAACTGACGCACTGGCGCGCCCGGCACGTGGGATTTATCTTCCAGATGTATAACCTGATTCCGGTGCTCACGGCATTTCAGAACGTGGAACTCCCGCTGCTGCTGACGAAATTATCGAAATCGGAGCGTCGCAAGCACGTGGAAACGGCGCTGAGCGTGGTGGGGCTAGCTGATCGAATGAATCATTTTCCGCGGCAGCTGTCGGGAGGGCAGGAACAACGCGTGACCATTGCGCGCGCGATTGTTTCCGATCCGACATTTTTATTGTGCGATGAACCGACCGGGGACCTGGACCGCAAGAGCGCGGACGAAGTGATGGCGCTGATCGAGGAGTTGGTGGGGAAGTATCGCAAGACGGTATTGATGGTGACGCACGATCCGGTGGTGGCGGCTCGCGCGCACACCACGCTGCACCTTGAGAAGGGGGTGCTGGTGGAAGGCGAACGCAAGGGCGTGCTGGTGGGAGGCGCGGCATGAAATTCAGCCGATTTATTTTGGCGAATTTGTTTCGTAAGAAGATTCGCCTGCTGCTGACAATTGGATCGTTCGCGGTAGCGTTGTTTCTTTTCGCTTTTCTGGCGGTGGTGAAGGATGCTTTCGGGCGCGGGGCGGACATCGCAGGCGCGGACCGCTTGGTGATTATCAACCGTGTTTCCATCATTCAACCGCTGCCGCTTTCGTATCGCGACAAGATTCTGCGCATTCCGGGAGTCAAGGCGATAACGCACAACAACTGGTTTGGGGGAGTGTATCAGGACGAAAGAAACTTTTTCCCGCAGTTCGTTATTGATGTGGAGAATCAGCAGAAAGTGGTGCCGGAGCTGATCGTGCCGGACGAGCAATGGAAAAACTTTGTGCAGGATCGCCAGGGAGCGGTGGCCGGAGCGGGACTGGCCAAGCGCTTCGGATGGAAAGTGGGCGACCAAATTCCCATCAAGAATTCACTTTTTGGCGGCGGCGGCACCTGGGATTTCAATCTGGATGCGATTTATCACGGCAAGCGTCCGCAGGACGATGAAACGCAGTTCTGGTTTCAGTGGGACTATTTTGAAGAGCGCATGCCGCAAACCTTTAAAGGCAACGTGGGATGGTACGTTCTGAAGATCGATAACCCGGACGATGCGCCACGCATTGCGAAATCGATTGATGGGATGTTCGCGAATTCGCCGTACGAAACTAAGACGGAGACGGAGTCAGCGTTCGCGGCCAATTGGGTAAAGCAGTTCGGGAACATCGAATTTCTGATTTTGACGATAGGCGCGGTGGTGTTTTTTACTTTGTTGCTGGTCACCGGAAATACCATGGCGATTTCGGTGCGCGAGCGGACGGGCGAACTGGCGGTACTGAAAGCGATTGGATTTACAGATCGCACGGTTTTATTTTTTGTGCTTTCCGAGGCGCTGGTCATCGCGGTGCTGGGCGGGCTGATCGGCCTGGCTCTGGCGGTGGTGGCAATTCCCGCGCTGGGTTCGGCTTTGAATGGGTTGTTGCCGCCGCTGGTGCTTTCGGCCACGGTGATGGCGGCGGGAATCTGTTTCGCGATAGTGGTGGGCGTCGCGGCGGGTTTGCTTCCGGGCATCGGCGCGATGCGCATGAGGGTAGTCGACGCACTGCGGAGGGTCTGACATGGCGATTCCTGTTGTTTACAACCTGCGCAGCGTGAAGGCCAGATGGACTTCCGCGATCGTGGCGGTAGCGGGCATCGCGGGGACCGTAGGCGTGTTCATCGCCATGCTGTCGCTGGCGCGCGGTTTCAAGGCTACTCTGGTTTCTTCGGGCGCGCAGGACAACGCGATCGTGATGCGCGCGGGCGCAACTTCGGAAATGATGAGCGGCATCGATCTGGCGTCGATAAAAATCCTGCAGGATAGTCCGGGCGTGGCGCGAGGACTTGAAGGTCCGCTGGCGAGCTCGGAAGTGGTGGTGGTGGCGCCGTTTCCGTTGGTTTCCACAGGCACAGATGCCAATGTGCAAGTTCGCGGGGTCTCGCCGTCGGTACTCACTATCCGAAAAAACGTGAAAATTGTGCAGGGGCGTTTATTTCAGCCTGGACTGACTGAGTTGATTGTAGGGCGCAACGCTACGAATACTTACGCGGGGCTCAAACTAAATAATACGGTGCGGTTTGGGGGCGGGAACTGGACGGTAGTGGGAATATTTGACGCGGGCGGCAGCGCGTTTGATTCAGAAGTGTGGGTTGATGCACGCGTGCTTGATGACGTGTATAAAAGGCCGACGAACGTTTTTCAGTCGGTGACACTGCACTTGACTTCCGCGGATGCGCTGCAGCAGTTCAAGGATTCGGCGATGGCTGATCCGCGGTTGAACGTGCAGGTGAGCCGGGAAGTGGATTATTACTCCAAGCAATCGCGCACCATGACGACGCTGATCACCGTACTTGGAGGATTGGTGGCGGCGGTGATGGCGATTGGCGCGGTGTTTGGCGCGCTCAACACCATGTACTCGGCGGTGTCGGAACGCTCGCGTGAAATTGCGACCATGCGCGCGTTGGGATTCGGCTCAGTTTCCGTGGTGTTCTCGTTCTTGATTGAGGCCCTGCTGATTTCCTTTGTGGGCGGCTTGATTGGATGTCTGGTGGTGCTTCCGTTGAATGGGCTGACTACCGGATCCATGAACTGGCAGACATTTTCTCATCTGGCCTTTGCCTTTCGGGTGACCCCGGCGCTGCTGCTCATCGGGATCGGATTTGCTTTGTTTATGGGCGTCATCGGCGGTGTTCCGCCGGCTGTTCGGGCCGCTACGCGGCCGGTGGCTTCAGCTTTGCGAGAGCTGTAGCCACTCCTATTCTTCTTCTCGGCCAGATTCTTGCCGGCTTAGACATCACTCTGGCGTTGAAGTGCGTGTTCCCTCCGTTATAGGCTGCTCTGAATCGCCGAAGCAGTTTACCTGCGTCGGCGTAGGCTTCGCTAAACTCGGTCGAAGGCATTCCTCGCGGGGGCCGCCATGGACACGGAGACAAAAGCCACCATCATTTCCATTCTGGAGACGCTGCGGCAGGTGGCGGACACCGCGTTTGAAGCGCGCGAGATGGCATTCAAAAATTTCACATCATTGCGAGCGCAGCCCGGCTACGCGGAAGCTTATCAATCGCAGAAAAGCGAGTTGCTGGAGGAGATTCAGGCCTCGCGGGAAAAAATACTGACGCGGTTGAGCGCCCAACTTCATTTGCTTGAAGACGCGTGATCAAAGGCAGCGACCCGCTCAGCGTTACGGGCGTTTCGGAAAGCAGCTCAGCAAATCCCACAATGCGCGCGGCGCATAGTACAGGGCAGATAGAATGCGCCATTGAATTGCGATCCTAAATCGCCGATGCTGTGATCCCAAATGAATTGCACGATGGATTCAGGAGTGCTGTAATGACGCAATCGCAACGCTGGCCCGCAATTCCACTCGCCGAATGGAAAGACACTTATGCGACGCTGCACATGTGGACGCAGATGGTCGGAAAAGTTCGGCTGGCACTCAGCCCAGACATTAACCACTACTGGGGAGCCGCGCTGTACGTTACAGCGCGGGGGCTCACGACATCGCCGATACCGTATCCGAAGGGCGTGTTTGAAATTAATTTTGATTTCGTCGGGCACGCATTGAAGATCAACACCAGCCTGGGCGAAACCCGATCGTTTCGATTGATGCCGCGGACGGTGGCGGAATTCTATTTTGAGTTGATGGCGGCGCTTAGTTCACTGGGGATTGAAGTTAAAGTGTGGTCCATGCCGGTGGAAGTGCCACGGCCGGTGCGATTTAACCTGGACGAAGCGCACAAGTCGTATGAGGCCGAATATGCGCAGCGATTCTGGCAGATTCTGACAAGCGTGGATGTGGTGTTGCGGGAATTTCGTTCGCGATTCATCGGGAAGGTGAGCCCGGTACATTTCTTCTGGGGCAGTTTCGATCTGGCGGTGACGCGTTTTTCTGGCCGCCGCGCGCCGGAGCGGCCAGACGCAGATGCGATAACCAAAGAAGCCTACTCGCACGAAGTAGTCAGTCATGGGTTCTGGCCAGGTGACGGCGAAATAGTGAAGGATGCGGCGTTTTACGCCTACGCGGCACCGGAGCCGGAGGGCTTCAAGGGGCGCCAAGTGTTACCGGCAAAAGCTTTTTACAGCGGCGAGAAGAACGAATTTTTCCTGATGTATGAAGATGTCCGTTCGGCTGAGTCACCGGAGCAGGCGTTGCTGGATTTTTGTCAGAGCACGTACGAAGCGGGAGCGGCTTTGGGGAATTGGAATCGCGCGGAACTGGAACGGCCCGCGCAAGCCGCCAAGAACGGCTGAGCAACCGGCTTATTGCGCCACGTACTTTTGAAACTAGATTAAGGGCGGGCCGAGGGTCTCGGCAGTGGATCCTCGCTTGGCGGTGGCATTTGGAGCGGTGGATGCGACCGGGACGGACGAACTCGGCGACGGGGGGCAAATTTTAGAGGAGGAAGATGACGAGAGATCCGTCTCCGTAAGGGCGACGGCGGGAGTCGACCGATAGCGGACTATCAGCAAGGTCAAATCGTCGGCCTGATGCGCGCCCCTCGAAAAGTTTTCGACGGATTCCAGTATGGATTTCTGTAATTTTTCGAGCGCGCATTCGGATTGACCGGTAAGGACTTCACGAAGGCGGGGTACGCCGTAGAGTTCTTCAGCGGGGTCCATGGCTTCGGTGACGCCGTCGCTGAATAAAATCAAAGTGTCGCCGGGCTCGAGTTTGACGCAGGCGCTGACATATTCGGCTTCGGGGACCAAGCCCACAGGGAAAGAGCCTTCTGTAAACGGCTCTTCGGCGATACCGTGGCGCACCAAGAACGGAGACGGGTGGCCGGCATTGATGTATTCAAGACGCCCATCCTGATCGAGGATGCCGAAGAACATGGTGGCGTAGCGACCAACTTCGGAGTGGCTGCACAGAAATTTGTTCACGTGATTAAAAACGCGAGCGGGATCGGTTCCCAGGGTCATTCCGGAAAGCGCGCCCTGCAGCATGGTGGTGAGCAGCGCGGCGCCTAATCCTTTTCCGGAAACGTCGGCGATCAGAAATGCGGTGCGATTGTCACTAAGGGGGAAAACGTCGAAATAATCTCCGCCCACGGATAAGCACGGGAAATTTATGCCGGAGACGGCGAGGTGCGGGAATTCGCGGAAGTCTCGAGGTAATAAAGCTTGCTGAATATCGCGGGCAATGTTGATTTCCTGCTCCATGCGCTGGCGTTCGCGTTCACGCTCGACGAGCCGGGCATTGTCGAGAATGCTGGCGGCGTCGGCAGCGAGGGCGTCGAGGATCTGGCGGTCGAGCTTGGAAAAGGCCGCGGGGCGTTTTGAATCCATGTAGAGCACGCCGAGGAAATCGCCGCGCTTGATATTGATCATGGATTCCTGGGTGTTGGCGCGGGACATGGCATACAAAGGAATTACCACGACGGCGCGCAAGCGCTGGGCGACGATACTTTGCGCCGCGGCTAGATTCATGTCGGCTTGCGCAAGATCTTCGGTGATGACCGGCGAATGTTTTTTCAGCGCCAACTGAATGGCGGTCTGGCTGGGAGTGAGGCTTTCGGGCGGAAGCCGCAAGCCGCCGCTTCGGCGCGCCAGGCGCACGCGCAAATTTGCGGGATCGTCGCCTTCGAGAAGCAAGCCGCGATCGGCGTCAGTGACGGAGACCGCGTGGTCGAGCATGGTGCCCAAGACGGAATCGAGCGGGAGTTGCGAGTGCAGGAGGGTGGTAGCCTCCAGCAGTAAATTTAATTTGCGCAGCCCGCCGGTGCCGGTCTGTTCCGAAGAAGTGATGTGCTCGATGCGGGTTAGCAGGTGCGGAATAGATTCTTCGCCGGAGTCGGCGGCATTGCGAAAAATAATTTCGTAGGAATCTTCCAGTCCAAAAGAAATCACGTCGCCGTTCTGTAGTTCGCGGCTTTCCACCTTGTCGTTGTTTATGAACAGTCCGCGCCGCTGGCCCCGATCTTCCAGGTAGAAACGATTGGCTTCGGTGACGATGGCCGCGCAGTTTCGAGAAATACGCCGGTCGGAGAGTTGCAGATGGTTCCCGGTTTCCGCGCCGCGGCCGATATGGAAAGGCGTCTGGGTGATGCGCGCGAAGCGGCGCGCGCCATCGGGCGACACAACTTCCAGTACGGCTTCTCCGGGCAGGGCCACGGAATCGGGCATAAGCGCGCTCCAGGAGGGGATTGTAACACGCACAGTCAAAAGGCAGGGCCGATGCGGCGCGGAGGAAAAGGGCATTGCAGACTGGAGAATCCGCAGGCAAGCGGGCGTTTTGTGGGGCCGATGATGCGCGGCTTACGCGGTTTTTCTGGTGCGCGCGGCAGGGCCGGGCATGGCTTTTCGTTGCTTCGCCAGCGCAGCCTTGTTGGCGATACTCTGTTTCAGCGCGGTCATCAAATCCACCACGGGAGCGAGGCGTGGCGTTTTTTCCGGCTTGGGAGCGGCGGCGCCCTTTTGCTTGCTTTCGATCAGCTTCTTCACGCGCTGCTGATATTCGTCATGAAATTTTTCTGGATGGAACGGCGCGACCAAGCCTTTGGCAAACTGCTCGGCCAGTGACACTTCCGGCGGCTTTAAATTTGTGGCGTTATTTTTTCCATAGCCGGAGACATCGCGAATTTCTTCCGGGTAATAGAGAGCATGGAGGGTCAGGCCCCCGTTATAAGGGCGCACAATCACGGTGCGTTCGCGTTGATGCATGGTTACCTGGGCGATGGCGGCAACTTTCAATTTCTGCATCGTCTCCATCAACAGGGTGTATCCGCGGCGTCCAGCCTCTTCGGGCACGGAGAAGTAGGAAGTCTCAAAATAAATGGGATCGACATCGTTGAGCTTTACAAACTGCAGGATTTCCATGGAAGAGGATGAAGCGGGCTGAAGTTTTTTCAGCTCCTCGCGACGCACAATGACCATTTTGTCTTCATCGACTTCGTAGCCCATGACGATTTCGTCGCGCGAGACGACGCGCTTGTCGTACGGGCAATACAGTTGCTGATGCACGCGGTGACCGCATTCGCGATGGACTTCATGAAAGCTGATATGCGAATAACGGGCGGCGGCAAATAATTTTATGGGGACGGATACGAGCCCAAAAGATATGCTGCCCTTCCAAACCGATGCGGCCATGGTTGCCCCCGTGGAGTTACCACTCATGGTAAGCGGTACAAGTATGGGCTCAATCTCCGCGAATCGTAAATTGTTGTTTGCAACGGAAGGCGAAACAGGGGCGGTAGAAATGACGAGTCGTGGATGTAAGCTGGGTTCTTACCGATGAAATGTGGGCCAGGTGGTGAAGGGAGATTGATCGTGCCGGAAATGGGCCGTAGCATGGAGGAAAGAGCGCCACGGGGTCAGGCGGCTCGAAAGCTGAGCACGCACCAGCAGGCAGTTTTGATTCAGATATTGCTGACGTTCCCCGACGAAGCGGTCGGGGTTTGCTGTTTGCCGCGGGCGAGCGGTGCTGCAATTACAGGCGACGGGCAGTCTTACGCGGAAGATTTTCTGACGGTTTTCAAAGCCATCAACTGGACGGTCGATGGCGTGGAGAAGACCGAAAACCTGCCGGCGGCTGCCAGCGGCCTGGCTATCGTTGTGAAGGAAGCGCAAGTACCTCCCAGCGGGGAAGCCCTGCGGGATGGGCTGCGCATTTACCAAATTGAGGCGGAGATTGTTGCAGATCGCATGAATCTTTGTGGCGTGAGGAAGTTCGTGCTGGCGGTGACGCAAGGGTGACGGCGGCATTACTTTTCAAGAGTGGAGGTCGACTTCACTTCCTTTTCCGCCGCTGAAAGTTCAACGCGCTCACGTTTGATGTCGAGACGCAGCCGCGCAAAGATACTCATATAAATGTTGGCGACCCACACCAGCGCGAAGCCGGCGATGAGGTAGCCGCGCCAGCCTGGAAACAGCAACTTAAAACGCGTGATGACCAGGAAAATTGCGGTTACGTAGTGGCTGAAGCAATATTCGCAAGTGAAGAGATAGAAAAACTTGCGCTCGTAGATAGTTCGGCAGGTCTTGCTGTTACGAACGCACCAGTCGCGTGTTTCGGAGAAAATTTCCTCGTGGGTGATGGTCCAGGCAATGGAGGCAATGGGAATTGCCAGGATTACGAGAGTTAAGAGTTGCTGCCCGAGGCTCATAAAGATATTTCCACTTTCCGCATTCCAACGCGCCATGGACCAGGCGCTAAAAGTATTTTTGCCGTTTTACGTGGACTTCGCAGGTGTGACTTCCGCGGTTTGCCCGTTACGCTGGAAAGATGCTTGAAGTTGCCGAAACACGCCTGCCTGCAGCACAGTTTGGGCAAGTGTAAGAGCCAATTTATCCTCGCCAACGATGTTGAGCCTGACGGTGGCTTTGGCCGGGTCGCCGCCGAACTTCCACAATCCGATGATCACTTTGGCGTCAGGGGCGAAGTTCCGGGCACGCTTGTACAATTCCCGCGCATGCAGCAACGCGAAAGGCGGCAAGGCGGATATGCATACGATGTCAGGCTCAGAATCTTTCAATTGCGCAAGCATTTCTGAAGTGGTTCCGATGGCGATGGCTTGCGCGCTGTACCCGGCTTTTTCCAGAAGGTGGGCCAACATGATGCCCACGATTTCATCGGCTTCATCGCGTGCGGGCAAGCACACGATACTGGTGGGCGGTTCAAGCCGTTCGGGGGGCCCTGGAGGAGGCAATTCCGCGTGTTCGTCGGAAGCTTGCTCTTTGGCAGCAGCATCCGCCTCTTTGAGTTTATCGGCCAGTTCTTCAAGCAACTCTTTGGTGCTCTGACAGATAAATTGTTCGGTGATGGCGTCGAGATCGTCGTGGTGGCGATCCTGTTCCGCGAGCGCTAATGCAGGGACAACAACAGAATCGTAAAGCTCTTCCAGAGAATGCTCTTTCAAATATTCTTCGAGGACTTGCTTGGCCTCGGCCTGATCGGTCGCCAAAAGGCGCTGGTAATAGTGCGCCTCGGGAGAAAGCACCGGCTGGTCGCCCAGCAAAACGTTCAGGAAATTCAACGTGGGCACGTGCCGACCGATAACCACGAGGCAAACTGTTAGCGGCGTAGACAGCAAAAGTCCAATGGGACCCCAGATCAGCGCCCAGAAAATGGCGGCAAACAGAATAGCGAAAGAGGAAATGCCGGTGTTGGCTCCATATAAAAGCGGTTCCAGGAAATTTGCCACCACCAACTCCACGATAAGGTACAACAGCAGAGTTTCGACCGGCTGGGTCCAAGTGGCGAAAATTGCCAGGGACAACAAAATCGGCAGCAAGGCGGCGAGGGGAGCGCCCACATAGGGTAGGAAACGAAACAGTCCCGCGACGGTGCCCCACAAAAGGGCGTTCGGCACGCCGATTAAATACAGCCCGCATCCGATGATCAGCCCGTAGCCGGTGTTCACGAGGAGCTGCATGAGCAGGTAGCGGCTGACTCGCGAGCCAGCATCGCTCAGAGCCTGGGTCATGACATTCAGGTGGCCGTGTCCCACCAGGCCTATTAAGCGATTACGCAAGTCTTCGCGTCCCGCGAGCATAAAGATGGTCAACACCAGCACGATGATGGCGCTGCCGAGCGGAGTGATGACGCTATTAAACGACTCCAGCGGGTTAGAGGCGGGCTGGTACACCTGCAGCTGCGCGGGTTTCGGTTGCACCACCGCGGCTTTAGCCTTCGAGGAAGCTTTGGCCGATGCATTTTCCGCCGTGTCAGCGGAGCGCTCGGTAATTTCTTTGCTGATTTCCTTTACGGCGTTGGCGGCGTTATCCAACCTGCTGCTCTTGGGACTGCGAATTGAATCAATTTTAGTTTTGATATTGGATTTGTAATTGGGCAGCTGATTGGTGACATCGATCAACTGGTTCGCGACGGTCCAACCGATGGCTCCCAAGCCGGTGACGGCGATGCTGACGGTAAGGAACACCGCCAGGAATCGGGGAAAGCGAATGCGTTCTAGGACGCTCACCAACGGAGTGAGCAAGAAGGTAAAGAGCATGGCGAGCGCCAGTGGCACGAGCATCACGCGAGCGAAATACAACGTGGCGATGACCACCACGGCGGCGAATAACGTCAGGATGTGGGAGATGTCCTTAGCCGGAGAGGTGCGCGCCACCTAGATCACCCGTCTTTCGGGAGCGGTTTTTAATGCTGGGTACCAAATATCCTGGTTAAACGTTTTCGATCTGCAATGCAGAGAAGACATTGGGAAAGTTTGCCTGTAAGCAGCTCGGATAGTTCCGTTATTCTTATTTCCGCGTTCAGCGCTCGACGGCAGTGAGCAGTTGCAACTGCCGGGGTCTCGGGGGGAGAGACCGGCTGTCGCCTTCAGTACAATTACCGGTCCGAGACGAGGTGAAAGGCTGGTCGGCCACTTCACCGGCACACTGTCCCAGAAAGCCGTCGTCTTCACTCATGGCGGCGAAGTCCGCCATTTCTTCGTAGAACCCCAACATGATGATCTCCTTACCGTTCCTTGCAGTGCACACCGAGGCGGCGGGCGGTGTCCGGCCAAAAAGAAATGACAACATCGGCTTGCAGAGATAATGCACCCACCAGCAAGGTAAAGAGAAGCTCGAATTCAGGTGGTACGGCGAACGCTTGGCCAATCTACTCCTTTTACCGGATGGCTGGATTTGTAAAGTGCGACTAGATTCACCATCTGCAGTCAGACATAGCGAGGTTCATTCGGTTGAGCATGTTAAATGCGAGCGAGTGCCTCGATGCCACCCGAAATCAAAGGAGATAGTCATGGACGAGCAAAACCGAAACGACAGCACGGATCGACCCTTCGGAGATCAGAGTTCGACCGGAGCCGCGACCGGGACCGCTGCGCGGTTGAAAGAGCAGATTTCCGAGAAGGCGGCTGACGTACGAGACCGCGTGAATGATTTCGGCCGCAAGACTGCCGACAAGATAGACGCATCGCGCGAGCCCGCCGCAGCCTCCCTGAACCGGACCGCCTCGGCTCTGCACGCGCAGTCGGATCGCGTCGCCGGCGCGGCTCATGCGACGGCAGACAAACTGCAGGCTACCGCAGACTACGTGCGCGACCACGATTTCAAGGAAATGGCGGCGGACGTCACGGATTTGGTCAAGCGCTACCCTGGGCAGTCACTGGCGGCGGCAGCCGTACTGGGCTTTCTGCTCGCACGTGTAATGCGCAGCAGCGATTAGGCCAGGGCCGTGCGCGAAGGAGCGAAAATGGCGGTACAGAACGGTGGGAGGACGGTTCCGGAAGTTCTCCAGGACATAGTCGGCAACATTCAGGAGATCATTCGCTCCGAATTCCAGCTGGCCAAGGCGGAGGTTAAACAGGAAGTTGCGAAGGCAAAGTCACCGCTCCTGATGTCGGTAATGGGCGGCGCCCTGGGGCTCTACGCCTTGGGCTTCCTGTTACTCACCGGGATGCTGGCCATGGCTACAGTTATGGCCATGTGGATGGCGGCCCTTATCATTGGCGCAGTCCTCGCGGTGGCATCCGTAGCTCTGCTTAGTGCCGGGAGCGCGCGACTGAAACATGTCCATGCGGTACCGGAACGCACGATCGAAAGCATCAAGGAGAATGTCCAATGGACCAAAGACCAGAGCAGATAGAACAATACATACGGCATCAACGCAGCGAATTGGAGGACAACTTCAGCGAACTCGAGGATAAGGTCAGGGGCGCCTTCGATTGGAGAACGCAATTCGAAGAGCGGCCAGCCGTGATGTTGGGGGCGGCGTTCGCTGGCGGCGTTTTGCTGGCGGCAATTATGCCCGGCACCGCGAGCATCACGCAACGTGTAACGTCGCGGCGGCGATCCTTCAATGACTCGTACAGCCCGTATAGTAACCGGGAGGCGCCGGCGGAGCCGGTATCCACTGAAGCGGCATCGAAGTCCTATGCGGCTTACACGGGTGCGGCGCAGAGGCGGACATCCGAAACGTGGGAGAACGTGAAAAGCGCCGCTATTGGAGTGGGGATGTCGTGGCTCACGGAATTCGTGGAACAGTTGGTTCCGGGGTTTACCGACCACTATAAAAAAGCGGCGAGCGGCAAGCCCACAAGCGGATTTGGCGGCGTGCCGACGCCTCAGGAAAACAATTGGCAGAAACCCAACGGGGGCACGGATTACGCGTCGCATTCCTAACTAATCCAGGTCTCACATCAAGGCCGCGTGACCACCCGCGGCCCTTGGTTTTTTGGAGCTGATTTAGCTATGCGCGTCGAGGCCTGGAGGCGCTCGCAGCGATACTACGAAAAGTGATAGCGCCTACACCGTTTACCTGATGGTGCCTGAGGACCAATTTCCGTACTGTCCTCGCATCTTGAAGGGCCTCGAAGGGCCACGGAAATACACCTTACCTTAAGGAGACCGAAGATGGACCTGCTTTGGACAATTGCGGTGATACTCGCGATTCTGTGGCTGCTGGGGCTGGTGACTTCCTACACATTGGGCGGCTTCATTCATATCCTGCTGGTTCTGGCGATCATCGTTGTTCTGATTCGCGTGATACAGGGCCGCAGACCGGTTTAACTTCGCTCAGCTCAGCGATCGCACATTCATCAGTTCGTTGGGAGTATTCGTTTTGACGCCCTCGCGCGTGCGCGACATCGCCGGTGCGTGAGGGTTGCGGTGCCGTGTACCTCAAAGGAGCACGAATGACCAACAATTCTTCTGATAAAGGGTCTTCCGAAAAAGGGGAGGGTTTGCTCACCAGCGTGGCTGAGACTATAGGATCGACGCTGGGGAGCCTGGTGGCTCGCGCCGGCGCCGCTCAAAAATCTTTGTCTACGGCCGCGAATGAAACAGTGGCGACCGTCAAGAAAGCAACCTCCAGGGTGAAGGCGGTCAGAAAAAAGGTTCGACGAGGACCCGCGCAGAAAACTTCCGCTAAGCGGGCGGTGAAGTCTGGACAAAAGTCCAAGAGGTCGAAGAGTTCCAAGAGCTCCAAAAATTCCAAGAATACGGTTTTGCGCAAGGCCGCGAAGCGCACCGCTTCAGCGAAGAAACGTCGTAGTCGGCGCTAGGCAATCGTCAAAAACCCCCGTGCAGAAACGGCACGTGGTGCACCCGCCCCCGAGCTTAGTCGTCCTCTGGCAAACGACTTACAGTTTTCGCTTTCGCATCCCGGCTATTCGTAGCGTAGCGCGGCGACTGGGCTCACTCGCGTCGCGCGCCGCGCGGGAATCCAGCAGGCCAGTACGCCAATAATCAGCAACAGCAGCGGCACGATAATCAGGGTGACCGGATCGTGAGGTGACACGCCCCACAGTTGGCTGCTGATGAGGCGCGCGAGTCCAAAACTCGCGGCCAAACCGATGGCGATACCCAGTGCGACAAGCCGCAGTCCGGTTTTGATTACCAGCCGCTGAACGTCGCCGCCCGCTGCTCCGAGCGCCATGCGTATGCCGATTTCGTGGGTGCGGCGCGCGGTGGTGTAGGCGATTACGCTGTAGACGCCGATGGACACGAGGATCACACCTACTATTGCGAAGACGGTTATCAGCAACAAGCCGAAGCGCGGCTGCGAATACGAGAAGGAGTTGATGAAGCTTTCGAGCGAACCCGTGAACGTTAGAGCCACGCTGCGGTCGGTGCTCCAGATTTCCTGGCGTACCGCGTTCATCATCAGCATGGGATCGGCGGTGGTGCGGACCAGCACGCCGCGAGCGGCCGAACCAGTAGCGGTATAAGGAATCCACGTTTCAGGAGTGACGGGCTGCTGCAGTCCTTGATTCTTTACGTCGGCCACAATGCCGATGACTTCGTACCAGGCATCCGGCTGGGCGTCGGGAAACTTTTCCAATTGCAAGAGGTGAATGCGCTTGCCGATGGGGTCTTGGTCACCGAAATACTTGCGTTGAAAAGTTTGATTGATAACCACAAGCTTGTGGGCGTTGTTGACTTCCGATTCCGTGAAACTG
>JALYLI010000003.1 GCA_030774335.1 Acidobacteriota bacterium
GTTTTCACCCAGCTCGAAGTTTTGGTGTCGAACTTTCCAAGTTTCTGCAACTCGCGATATTGTTCCTCGGTTAAAAGCTCAACGCCCATGGCAGCTGCCATATCCATGGCGTTATTTTCCGGCTTATGTTCTTTCCGGGACTCCAGCGCTTCACGGTCGTAGCAAATACTCCTGCGGCCTTTAGGACTTTCCGCTGAACAATCGGAAAAAATGTATGCGCCGGTCTTTTGGTCATGACCGACAACGTCGGGTTCACCTCCGGTACGTTCCATTTCATTCAGGGACCAGAGTTTTTCGGTATCAGCGGCCAGCCTGGCTTGTACTTTGGCGCATTCCAGACCTTTGTGGCGCTCCATGTTTTTCTCGAAGCGGGCTTGCAATGCTCTGAGTAGTTCGTCGCGTTGTTCTGGCGACAAGTTCTTCTTACTGATGGTCGTGCTGCGCGCTTTTGTAGGTTTCATACTGGTCGCTTCCCGCACTTGTTTGTAGGTAATTTCGCTGGACTCCGCTTCAAGCTTTTCTCGGGCGATCTTTACATGTTTATCATCTCCCAGAATTCTGTTTTTCGAAATAGTCCGATGTAGCTGCTGAGGGCGAAATAGGATTGACGACGTTATCAAATCTAGTTTCAGCGCCGTGTTTAGTTTGGTGGTGTTCTACCTTACGAACCCCACCTTCCAAAAAGCCGTGGGTGGTGCGCCCTCCGTGTAACTGTATTTCTGCGAGAAGTCTTGCTGTTGAGCCATGACTGCGATTTCAACGCACTGTCGGGATTGGCTTTCTCACCAAGTGAAAGTCAGTCAGGAGTTGAGGGGTGGGGCGAGGGCGACGGTGCGGAAGCCGGCGCGGGTCATGCCGCGGTTCACCTCGGCGTTTTTCATGAATTGTTCCCAGACGAAGCCGGTGCGGGCGTTTTCGGCCATGACTATGGAGATGCCGACGTCAATGCCCAAGACGTCGGAACTGTACCAGTTGATCAAAGGATTGAAGGCGTCCACGAAGCCGTAGGTACGCCAGGCTTTCTGGCCGTAGGTTTCGCGAATGAAGCGCAGCACGCGCAGCGTTTCCTGCGGCAGGAATGGCAACGAGCCAGCCGTGGCGCAAGAAACTACCGAGCCGTCAATGCGTCCCATCTCCGGGGGGCCGCCCCAGGCGGTGTAGCCGCGCGTGGAGTCGGAGGCGGTAATGCCCCATAAATCTTCGCTGTAGTCGGGGAATTGCTGGGCCAATTCCAGGCACCACAACTTGTGAACCTTGGTGGCGATGACGGAGTTGGTGAAATAGTCCGCGAAGCGATCGCGCCGGCCTCGAAAATCGAACCAGGCATGGGAGTACTGGTGAACGAAGAGCGGCGCACGAGCGCCAATGTAGCGGATGCCGTTGAACTCAAAATTGGGGCGGGACCAGGCCGACCAAGTAGCAATGGGAAGAGCGTGGCTGGCGGAGCCGAGGCCCAGAAGATAAATCATCATGAGTTCGCTGTAGCTATCCCAGCGGGTGCGCAGAAAGCCGTATTCGGGAGTCCAGCCCATGGAAAGAGTACGCCGGTTCTGCAGCATCCAGTTCCAGTCCACGCGCTCGAAAATGCGGGTGGCCAACTCGTAGATTTCGGCGTCGTCGAAGTAGGCGCGGCAGGTGAGCACGCCGCAGAGAAAGATGGCGGTATCGATGGAGGAGACTTCGGACTGGAAAACGCGCTCGCCGTTTTGAATGTTGAGAAAATGCGCGTAAAAGCCATGCTCGTTCTCCACGCGCGTGGCCACGAAGCGCAAAGTGTTGCGGACGCGGTCGCGAATTTCGGCGCGCTGCTGCCATCCGCGCTGGTCGGCGATGCAGTGGGCGGTGAGACCGAAACCAGTGGCAGCGATGCTGGCGGCGTTGCGCTGGTCGGTGCCGTCGGCATTGCTGCGGTCCTTGACCAGGCCGGTCACGGGATTGGTTTCATTCCAGAAGAACTGAAAACTGGTGCGCTCGAGGTCTTCAAGGAATTGGTCCTCATCGCGCGTGAAACGATACTTTGTGGGATCGTTTTCGAAGAGCGGGGCGCGTTCGGGAGCTTGCGGTGGGGTTGGCCGGGTACGCTGCAAAAGGGCGGAGAGGAGATCCGCGGAGCCGACCAAAGGTAGACCGGCGGCGATTCGGGAGGTCTGACGCAGCCAGTCGCGGCGCGAAGTTCGGGCGCGGGTCATCGAGCGCTCCAAGAACAAGCGCAAAGGAGAACGGTGCACAGAAGGGACTGGATTCTCCTGTTCATCGATAGGACCATTTTACGAGAGGGCCATGGAGGCGCGTACATAGAATCTCGGCGACGGCTCCGCTTTCCATGCTTTTCGCGCTGCTTATGAGGATAGGCAAGAGAGAAACGAAGTGCGATGGATAGTGAAGGAAAGTGGCGCCACTGTGTCCATGGGGGTACCAAACAGGTGCAGGAAGGCTACCACCAGGGTTTAACGGCAGAGATGGAAGCGATGAATCTGCCCCGCTGGCGTGCTATGTTGCGGGGGGCACGAGGAGAACCTGGCGATGAGACTGGGCATTCGAAAATCGTTTAAGGTACTGGCGCCGGGCGGTTCGCTGCGGAAGCGCGTGGCGTTAAGCCTGGCGGTGGTGAGGCTGATTCTAGTCCCGGTAATTTTCTTCGCGGTGTACTACCTGCTGGTGGTAGGGAGGATCGTGGAGCGCATCGTGAGTTTCGACGCGCCGGCGGCAACGCTGTCGCAGCAGGCTTCCATCGAAATGCTGGAAGCGCGGCGTGCGGAGCGCAATTATTTGTTGCTTTACGATACCTCCTCGCTGCAGGCCAATCGCGAATCCATCGCCAAACTCGAGCAAATTTTAAGGGCCATTCGGCAACTTAATGCCGCAGACCAGCCGTTGACGGACCGGGCCTTGGACGCGCTGCACCAGTACGATCAGCAATTCCAGAATGCGGTTGCCAATATGCAAAAGCCCGGGGGCGCTCCCACGGACCGCATTCGGGAAGTTTTGCAGGCCTATGAAAACGATCTGGCGGGCATTTTGAAAGGCGCCAAAAATAAACGGCGCGACCAATTGATCGAGGAATTGCGCGCGCGCATCGGGTCTTTCGACACGCAGATAACCAAGACGGCGCAGGAGGGAAATCCGGCGCTGCGGCAAATTACTTCCGACCTGCAAACTTCTGGGCAGGATGTGCTGCGGCTGACTTCAGAACTGGAAGCGCGCAACTGGGATCGCATCGATGGGGACCACAGGCGGGCCAGGCGGCTGATTTCTCAATCGGAATGGGCGCTGAGCATCGTATCGGCGATTACGCTGCTGGTGAGCGTGTGGATCAGCTTTGTGTTGCCGCAACAAGTGGTGAGGCCGCTGATGAGCCTGAAAGAAGCGGTGGATCACGCGGCGGCGGGAAATTACGAGATCGAATTTGAAATTCGGGGAGAAGGCGAAGTGGTGCAACTGGCGAACAGCATCCGGCTGTTGATCAGCCACGTGAAAGAACGCTACGAGGGAACGATATCGCGTCAGCCGATTACGTGAGGGGTAGTTTGCGGCCATAGACCAGGATTTTGCGTATTGCTTGTGCCTACGCGATGACGGCAACAGGGCAGAATTCTGGCGGCCCCCGGAAAATTTCCGTACCGCGGGATACGGCATCGAATCCTTGAGTAGCCCGGTAGGCCTAAATTTTTTGTGCGGCGCGAATCTCATCCGCGCTGACGCTGGCGGTGCCGCGCTTACCAACTTTAATACCTGCGGTGATATTTGCAAACCTTGCAGCAGTTTCGAGCGCGGAACCCGATGCCACCGCGGCGGCGAATGCCGCGATAGCGGTGTCGCCAGCTCCGGTAACATCATAAACGCTGCGGGCAGTAGTGGGGATGTCGACGCGGCGCAATCCCGTTTCGGATTTCTCGAAGAGGGACATGCCTTCGCCACCGCGGGTTACCACCAGGCCATTTAGCGAAAGCTTTTCAACGAGATGGCGGGCGCGGTGATCCAAAGACGATTCGGCTGCAGATTTTTGCCCTGACAACTGCATCAATTCCCGCGCATTGGGCATGAGAATGTTGGCACCCTGATATTTCCGCGGATGAGTATCTTTGGGAGCGACGATGCTGCGAATGCCGAGGCGTTGGGCGGAAGAGAAGGCTTCCGCCAGGACCCCTTCGGACAGCACACCCTTGAGATAGTCCGAGCACACTATTGTTTGGATGCCAGCTTTCAGCCCGCGGATAATGCCGATCATGTTTTCTGCAAGCGTAATTTCCAAGGGCGAGGTGGATTCTTCATCGAGACGGAAAACCTGCTGACCATGCTCGAGGGACATCAGGCGAGCCTTACGAGTGGACTTGCGCTGTGTATCGGTGATTACTCCGGCGACGTTGGCTCCGTGGGTGCGCAACAAATCGCGGATTTGCCGGCCGGTTTCATCGTCACCGACAACGCCCAGGACGGTGACGGCAACGCCCAGGCTGCGAAGATTTTCTACCACGTTTCCCGCACCGCCCAGAGTGGAAGAACGCGACACCACATTCAAAATAGGGACCGGGGCTTCTGGGGAGATGCGCTCGATGTGGCCCCAAAGATATTCGTCCAGCATCAGGTCGCCGATGACGGCGACGTGACAGTGAGGTAAAGAATCCAGAAGACGCGAGAGATCGAAGTCGCGCAATTACCGCACCTCGCCGGCCACGGAGTGGCTTGGGGAGAGGCGGTGAGTTGCGGAAAGAAAAGCATTTTCGACTAGACCGCAGAGCAAATGAATCATCAACATGTGGGCTTCCTGAATGCGGGGAGTGCAATCGGAGGGAGCGCGGACACAAAGGTCTACGAGCGCGGCGAGCTTGCCGCCGGTTTGGCCGGTGATGCCGACGGTGTGGAGGCCCATAGTTTTGGCGGATTCGAGCGCGGCAATAACGTTCGGTGAGTTGCCACTGGTGGAGATGGCGAGGACTACATCGCCGGGACGGGCGACGGCCTGAAGCTGTCGGGAGAAGACATGATCGAACCCGTAGTCGTTGGAAATGGCGGTGATGGAGGCGGACTCTGAAGTCAGCGCGATGGCGGCGAGCGGCTGGCGATCGGAGCGGTAACGGCCGACAAGTTCGGCGACCAAGTGCTGGGCTTCGGCGGCGCTGCCGCCATTACCGAAGGCGATCAGTTTGGCGTTCGAACGCAGGCAGCTGATGATCAGGGCAGCGGCTTCGACAATCTGCGAGGAGCAGGTTTGCGCGAGCTGAGTGGTCACAGCGATGCTGTCCTGAATTTCTTTGGTGATGCTGATTTTTAACTGTTCCTGCTCGTTCTTGTCGGTCATAACTTTGTGGAAATCGCCCAGTGAGCTCAATTTCCCGGATGCGCGTTCAAGTAGCTATTGTAATGCGAAGCGCGCTCAGGGCGGCAGCGGGTTTCGGGGTGTGAAAGGGCGGGTTAGCACTTGGCGAACAGCGGCGGCCAAGTTTAGATAATTTTCGGCCGCAAGGTCGGAGAGGCGCGGATTACGAATCGTTGCGAAAACACATTCCGAAAGACTATTTCCGCTCGAACAAGGAGACTAATTGGGAGTATGATTTTCTAAAGAGTTCCTGTCGATTGGCCATTTCCAGGCGTCCGTGAAAATGGGGAAGTTTAGGCGGCGAAACAAACGTGTTGATGGTGTTGCGTTCACTCCTGTTGCTGCTGGCGGTTGCACCGCTGGTCTATTACCTCCTCTCTCTCTACAACATCATCGAATATTTTCTGAGTAATCGAAGATTGCCGCCGCGGAATGACAAGAGCGCGCCGCCGGCGAGTATTTTGAAGCCGGTGAGGGGAGTCGATTCAGAAGCGTACGCGAATTTCGCGAGCTATTGCCAGCTCGATTATCCCGAATACGAAATAATTTTTGCCGCCAGCGATCCCGAAGATCCGGTCGTTCCAATCGTCGAAAAACTGAAGCGCGACTTTCCGGATACGCAAATCCGGCTGGTCACTTCCGTGGAGCGACTGGGACAAAACAACAAGATCAGCAACCTGCACCGGCTGGTGCAAGAGGCGAAATATGATTTGCTGGTGATGACGGACAGTGACGTGACGGTGCAAAGCGATTACCTGCGAGAAGTGGTGGCGCCTTTTGGCGACGTCACGGTGGGCGCGGTTACTTCCTTCTATCGTTGCGCGGGTGGTGGGACGCTCGGCGCTGACCTGGCCATGCTGGGAATGTGTTCGGATTCGTTGCCGAGCGCGCTGGTGGCGCGCAGGTTCGAAGGCGGCGTGCAGTTTGCTTTTGGCTGGACGATGGCGACCACCAAACAGCGACTGGCGGAAATTGGCGGCTGGGAATCGATGGCGGACTATCACTCGGATGATTTCGAGCTTGGCAATCGCATCGCGCGGCAGGGCCATCGTGTGGAGATCATGCGCGAAGGGGTTTCCGTCGTTTTTCCAAAGGAAAGCCTCAAGGATTTTTACGACCAGGAACTCCGCTGGGCTATCGGGCTGCGCAACGTTCGGCCGCTGGCTTACACGGGAGTGATATTCACGCACGGGCTGCCGTGGGCAATTCTCGCGGCCGTAGTGGCCGGCACGGCAGGCTGGACAGGAATTGCCGCCGCCTATCTGGCTGCATATTTGATCTTGCGAATCACGGTAGCGTGGACCGCGGGGGTGTGGGGCCTTCACGATGAAAATATCAAAAACAAACTTTGGCTTTTGCCAGTGCGTGACGGGATCATGGCGGTGATCTGGCTAGCGGGATTACTGTCGGACCGAATCAAATGGCGAGGATCCGAATTCCGCGTGGAAAAGGGACTTCTGAGACCGGTTGCCGAGGAGACGCAGGAAAATTAAATGGCGGACTGTCGGGCACTTCCGTCCTTGTTGAGGGATTCGGCGATAGCCGCGACCACGCGGTGCTGTTGCTCCTCGGTCAGCTCCGGGTAAATGGGAAGCGAAAGTACTTCCCTGCTGGCGCGCTCTGATTCCGGGAAGGCGCCGGCCTTGTAACCTAAATATTCGAACGCTTTCTGTTCGTGTAGCGGGATGGGGTAATAGATTTCGCTGGGAACGCCGAGGCCGCGTAGCTTTTCGCGTATAACGTCGCGGTTTTGCGTGCGAATCGTGAATTGATTGTAGACGTGGGTCATGTGCGGCGGTTCCTGCGGGACGGTAATTTTTTTTGACAGCTTGAAATCTTCAAAAAGTTTGCGATAGCGAGCCGCGTTGCGGCGCCGGGCGGCATTCCAATCCGACAGATGGCGGAGCTTGACGCGCAGGATGGCAGCCTGCAACGCGTCAAGTCTGCTGTTCATACCCACGATTTCGTATTCATAGCGTTCGCGCGCGCCGTGAACATGCAACAGCTTCACGCGTTCCGCGTGACGCGCATCGTTGGTGGTGACCAAGCCGCCATCGCCGGCCCCACCAAGATTTTTTGAGGGGAAAAAACTGAAACAGCCCATCACGCCGAGACTGCCCGCAGCGCGGTTGTGGTCTTGCGCGCCAATCGCCTGGGCGGCATCTTCGATGACCGGAAGGCGATGGCGAGCAGCGATGGCATTAATTTCATCCATGGCGGCTGACAGGCCGAATAGATGAACGGGCATGATGGCTTTTGTTTTTGGAGTTATGGCTTTTTCAATTTTCCGCGGGTCAATGTTGAAAGTATGGGTTTCGATGTCAACGAATACCGGGGTGGCACCGACGCGAACGACGGAGCCAGCGGAGGCCACGAAGGTGAATGGGGTGGTGATTACTTCGTCGCCCGGCCCTATGTCTAGTGCGAGGAGGGCCAGGATCAGCGCGTCCGTTCCGGAAGCACAGGCGATCGCGTATTTACACTGCGTGATTTCTGCGAGCTCTTTTTCCAGCGCATCGACTTCTGGTCCCAGAATGAATTGCTGAGTATCAAGAGTCTTGGCGACGGCCTCAGTTATCTCTTGGCGGATCGAGGCATATTGAGCCTTGAGATCCAGGAACGGTATGGGCGTCATAGCTTTATTGCTGAGCATGGATGGTCGCCTGAAGTGTCAGTAGATTACACGTGTTAACTAGGATAGACGAGGTGCGGTTTTCAAGGAACGGACGGCGATGCCTCCCAAAATTAAAACGGCCGCGATGATAGTTGTCCACAGCACGGCGGGGTGGCGTTCGGACCAGGGCCGCTCATCGGGTCTGCCGGAGTAGGCGGAATTGGCCTCTTCGTTGCTCAGCGCTATTGCGTCAGCGCGCGCGTCTTTCTGGAATAATTTTGCGTAGTCATACTCAGGGGCACCGAGATGGTCGTCGCCGTAATAGAGCCACAGCGGAGCGGAATCCGCTTCAAAATAAATGCGGCGCTCGAATTGCTGCAGGCGGGCACTGGTGATTTTTAATGGTTGGTCGTCTCCGTTGTGAATGATGAACTTCAGCGTCTTCGTGTCGGCACCCACGGGGTTTCCCGAACAGCTTCGGCAAAGGTCGAGCGAGGTTTGCTCGACGTCTACCTTCCGGCCGTTGCGCAGCATGTGAATGCGGCTGATTTCCCCTGCGGCGGAAACTTGCTCACCATTTTGGGTGGAAATTTCACGGCGAAAGTTTTTTTGGGCGGGGTCGATGGAGAGAACGAGGCGCTCCACGGGAACATTTGGTGACATTTCAAATGACAGGACGGTATCTCGGTTGCGTTGCTCCTGTTTAACGACGACTGCAAGCTCACGCCAGACGGCTTTTTGGGCGCGGGTAATTCCGGCGGTGCCAGACTGGACGTCGGCAGGTTTCACGGAACTGTCCACCGCGACGCGCAGATATCTGAATGTGCTTAGCGGAATTTGCAGCGTGGTGTTGCTGCCGAGTTTTTCATCGGAAAGGTCATACAGCGTGGTAGTGCCCAGAAGCGCCCAATGCGGCCCGCGAAGATCGTCCTGCCCTTCCACGCGGGCATGAGCCACGAAGTTTTTTGTGGCGAGTTTGAGATTGATGCGGTCGTATTCCTCCAAACCGGACATGTCGAGAATAAATTGAGTTTTGCCTGAGACGGTGGCCGGTTGCAGAACGCGAAGTTGTTTTTGTTCGGTTTCGGAGCCGCCGGATTCCGCGGCCAACTTGTAGGGAATTTCTTTCTCCGCGGTGTAGAGGCGCAAATCACTCAGATCCGGCCGGGCGTGCTGCCAGATGGTTTCGTCAACAACGAAGTAATGTTGACCCCCTGGAGCTGGAGCCTGGATGGCGCGCCGGTATTTGAAGTAAGAAGGCGAAGAGCCCCCGGCCAGCAACAAGACGACGATACTCGAAAGAATCCTGCTCACAGCGCTCCCTCCGGCGGGTGATCGGGTGATGACTCAGCGGTTGAGCGAGGAGAAAGTTGCAGCCAGTCACGCTGGTAGATAAAGGATATGCCCAGCAGTACCGCGCCGAGAGCAATGAAACTCAGGATGCGGAAGCTGCCGCCGAGCTGGGACATGTCATAAAGAAAGATTTTGCCGGTGGTGAAGGCGATGAGGATCAAAGCCTGCCAGCGGACAAAGGCGGAGCGCGTGCGAAAACCCACGGCCATCAGCACGGTTCCGTAAATCAGCCAAATCGCAGAGTAGGTGAAGCTGCGGACGATGAAAATCTGATGGTAACGAGGCCAGTAACTGGCGGTTACCGCGAGCTGCTGATAAAAATAATCCGCGGCTTCCCAGGTGAGTGCGATCAGCGCCAGCAAATTGAGAGTGACCACCGCCAGCGGGAGAAAAGCCTTTTCTTTTTCGGAAGCGTGCTGCTTGCCCAGTGCAGCGATACCGGCCAGGATGGCGATAGCAATCACGTAGGTCGCGAAGCGCGCGTTGAAAATCAGTGTGGTGGCAACAACCTGGTCGTAGACCAGGAGTCTTGTTATCCCCAAAGCGAGCGCGGCAATGGCGAGATAGCGCAAGAAATTGATGCGGGTACGTACGCTTACCCATAGCAGGATGGCGGACTCGATGAGCCATCCGATGGTAATCCACTGGGCTTCGAGCTTGAGTGGAATGGCAATGGTGATGAAGGCAATGGCGATGGCAACGTGGAGAAGGTTGATGGCGCTGGTGTCTTCACCGGGAAAACGCTTCCTGAATGCCGCGCCGATGCCCAGATAAATGGCGCCGAGAGCCAGCGCGAACCAGGTGAGAGTCACGGTTTCGCTTTCGTACATGGCGTACAACTGCAGAAAAAACACGCCGGCATTAAGAAGTGGAAGGAGCGTCAGCGTTACGGAAGGCCCGGAAAATCTCGTGGAGCGTTCGTGGCGGGTAACCAGCGGAACAGCCGCAAAAATGGCGGCGAAAAGCGCCGCGAAAAATACAGTAAGCGGGCGCTGACTGTCGGCGCCGTTGCTGGAGTAAACGCGGTAATAGCTTGCGTACCAGCCAACGTAGAGGGCGATGGTTCCCGCGAAGCTGCCCCAAAGCAGCCGGCGCCACGGCTTTACCACCGCCATCGCCAGGATGGCGACATCCAACAGCGCGACGTAAGAAAACAACGCAACCTCGTGATTTTGCCCGGTGGAAAGCAGTACAGGGGTGGCGAAGCCGCCGATCATGGCGAAGCTGGCGAGAAGTTCGGCGTCCTGACTAAGGGCCAGCGCGATGGTCGAGCCCGTGACGATGATCATAGCCACAAATGCGGCCGGCGAGGGAATCAGGTGGTAGATTTGAAACGCGCCCCACAGGGACAAATAGAGTGCGCCGATGCCTACGGCTTTCAGCGAATAGGAAAACGCCACGTGGCCCTTCGCGCGGAAACGCTCGCTCCACAAAATCAGCGCGATTCCGGCGGTGAGGCCGATGACGATGCGGCCCGCGGGACCGATCCAGTTATTTTCAAACGCATATTTAAGGAAATACGAGACGCCGATGAGCATGGCGGCGATGCCGATGCGATTGAGCCAATACTGGCCAATCTTTTTTTCGAGATTTCCGTCCTGGACGCGTGGGGCCGACAGCGGATTTCGCATTGGGGCCGGAGGTGGCGGAGCTGCGACGGTCGGAACTGCGGTAGTGACTGGCGGAAACTTTTCAGGAGCCGCGTTCCCCGGCAGCGGCGAAATTAATTGCGAGCGACTGGCGGATGCTTGCTCACGTGTTTGCTCAAGCTGGTAAACGCGGGTACTCAGCGCCGCCACCTGCGCCCTTAATGCCGCCAGTTCATCTGTAAGGCCTGCCATTCCGCGTACACTATCGCATCCATGGCGCTACGCAAAGCTCTCAGAAGGAAAGTGGAACATCGGAATATTGCGGGTTCGGCCACAACGAGAAATATTAATGAGCAGGAAAAATCAACAGTCTGAAACTAACTTGTACGCATCAGCGATTTGAGCGCGGATGCGGCATCACGAAGCGACTGCTGTTCGGAAGGTGGCGCAGCGGCTGAATTTTTCAGTTCCTGGGTGCGGCGTTCCACGGCGTGCAGTGCAATTTCGAGTTTGCGTTTGAGTATCGCGGGATCGATTTCCACCAGCGCCGATAGGTATAGCTCTCTCCAATTTTTGATCGGTTCCCAAACGGCCGCGGTGCAACCATCGGGGAACACAAAGGCCCGATAGCGAATTGGTACGGGAGTGCCGGACTTGTGGCGCAATACATATTCGCCATCCATGCGCCCCCGCTGCAAATAGTCGGCGAAGAGCTGGCAGACCTGAGCAGCATCGAAGCTAACGTTGTCGATGGTGCGCGCCAGCAGCTCCGAGCGATCGTAACCGAGCAGGCGGCAGACGCCGTCGGTGCAATCGACGTAGCGACGCGATGGATCGGTGAATACGACAAATTCCGAGCCATCCACTTCCGTGTGGTGGTGACTTAGCAGATAAACGTCTCCGGAGGAATTAGAATCTTCTGAATAGTAGTTTACACGCATCGCTTAAATCTCCAAAAATCGAGGTGCGCCGAACACTTCCGGACTCATGCCGGATGCTGCATGGCACGAACGATTCCGGCCAGCATGCCCGCAAACATGAATCGATGAATGGGATACAGCAGATACCAATAGAGTTGGCCCATCAGCCCAACGGGATCGAAAATTGCCGTTTGCCGCACCAGTGAGCCGCACGGCGCGGGCTCGACTTCGAATTGAAGCCAGGCCCGCCCTGGAAGCCGCATCTCCGCCGCCAATCGCAGCAAACGGGCCGGTTCAATTTTTTCAACGCGCCAGAAATCCACAGTGTCACCGGCAAATAGCCGGGTGGGCGAGCGCCTGCCGCGCCGCATTCCCGCACCGCGAAACAGGAGATCCAATACGCCCCGTGTACGCCACAACCAGTTGCCGTAGTACCAACCCGTGGCGCCGCCTAATCTCTCAATGGGTTGAAAAGCCGCGGCCGGAGAGAAAGGCACCTGAATCGAGCGTGAATCCACGATGCGGCGGCCAAATTTGTTTCCGCCCCACTGTGGTGAGGGGCGAGCGGAAGAAAAAGCGTCCGACCAACGTGTGCGGGCGAACTCCTGATCTTCATTCACCAGCGCGCGTTTTAATGCAGCGCGAAATCCCAAGGGGCGCACGGAGAAAACTTCAGCGGCGGATTGATCCGTGACGATGGTCTGGTTGCGCAAACTCTCCACCAGTTCACGCCCGACGCGCGCATAAACAGGAGTGACGATGCCGAGCCACAGACTCGACAGCCGCGGAGACAGGACGGGTACGGGAATCATCCAGCGCTTAAGGCCCCGTTGCCGCGCGTACTCTTTCATCAAATCGAGATAGCTGACCTGGTCGCTTCCGCCGATCTCAAAAACTTTGCTGCACTGAACGGCGGCGTCAAGGGCCTCGATCAAATAAGCAACAACGTCTTCGATGGCGATGGGTTGCGTGCGCGTTCTAACCCAAGTTGGAGTGGTCATCACGGGCAATTTTTCAACCAGCGCGCGCACGATCTCGAAGGACACGCTACCCGAACCCACGATAATGGACGTGCGAAATTCGATCGTGGGTACGCCGGAGTGGCGAAGAATGCGGCCCACTTCCTGGCGGCTGCGAAGGTGGACGGAAAGTTGTTCGCCTCGGCCCAGTCCCCCCAGGTAAATGATGCGGCGCACACCAGCGGCGCGAGCGGCGGCTGCGAAAGTCTCAGCGGCGGTGCGATCTTCGCTTTCAAAAGAGCTCGCAGACGCCATGGCGTGCACCAGGTAATACGCGGTGTGAACGCCTGCCATGGCAGCGGGTAATGAAGCGGGCTCGAGAACATCTCCCGGAACGACTTCCGTCGCATCGGCGACTCGTTCGCGAAGCGCTTCGGGACGCCGAGCCAGACATCGAACTCGCTGGCCGCGGCTTTCCAGAATACCAAGGAGGCGTCCGCCCACGTAGCCGGATGCGCCGGCGATCAACACCAGTTTCGATCGAGAATGTGTTGGTTGTATTCGAACGTTATTCATTTTCGAAGGATGCCTTCAGAATGCATCCATACGATGGATGCCGGGAAGCACGGCGAGCAGGATGTCAGCCGAGTGCGAAGCATATGGAAGCTTCACTGCGCCAATCTACCAATGCTTCGCTCGGCTTGACGGTTTGCTTTTGTTGATTAGTGCTGTACCGCGGGCTGAACGTGCCAGCGGCGTTGGATGGCCTTCCAGCCCAAGCCCTGGTACACCGCTGCCAGGCCGACGAGTCCGTAGACGGTGGCGCTGGCGGCTGAAACCTGGCCGAACTTCATTCCAAAGATGGCCGCCACCAAATCGAAGTGTGCAACCGCTACGAGTCCCCAGTTGAGAGCGCCCACGACCACCAGGACGGCGACTACGATATCGAGTTTCTTCATGACCAAATCCTCCTTGCTTTCCATGCGAAATACCAAGTACAGTTTTAACTATAGAGAACAATATTTTAACTGCAATGACAATCGCGTCCACGGAATAAGTCATGTGACTGCTAGTTAAAAAAGAGTCACCCGCTTTGATTAGCAGTCAAATTCACTTCATCGGGAGGTTACAGGTGCTTTCCGCGACGCTGCATCAAGGGCTAAAAAATTACGCCATTGGCGAGAAACTCCGGGCTTTGCGCCTGAAGAAGAAGATGGGGTTGGTGGAGCTGGGGCGTCACACGGGGTTGTCCGCCGCGTTGCTTTCCAAGGTGGAGCGGGGAAAGCTTTTCCCTACCTTGCCGACGCTGTTGCGTATTGCGCTGGTGTTCAGTGTCGGTCTGGAATACTTTTTTGCGGATGATCAGAGACGGCATGTAATTGGAATTGTCAGGCGCAATGAGCGGAAGCGCTTCCCCGAGAGGCCGGGCGGCGGCGACATTTCTTTTTATTTTGAATCTCTCGATTTCGCCGCCGTAGAACGTAAGTTGAATGCGTATCACGCGGAGTTCCAGCGCTTGCAGCCCGGAAAAGTACGCACGCATCATCACCCGGGCGTGGAATTTCTGTGCGTTCTGCGCGGCAAGCTGGAAATCAATGTCGCCGCAACCACGCACCTGCTGGATTCCGGAGACGCTATATACTTCGACTCTTCGTTGCCGCACTCGTACCGGCGAATCAGCCAGAAGCCTTGCTCGGCGATAGTGGTGACGGCGCCATAAGAATGTGGCAATAGTCCGCCAGTTGATGACGGTCAGGAATTTTCCGTGCTGTGACAAATGAACCGGGATGGGGAGTGGCCCAGGGATCGCCTTTGGCCGATTTTCAGATAACACCATCGATCCAAAACTCGTGCGGAACTCACACACGCATATACTGCTTCCATGACGAATTCCCCCACGCACATGCAATGCATGGAGGTCTGGGGAGGAAGCCAGCTCACGTCGAGCGGAGTGGAACTGGCCGGGCTTGATGTTTGGGTGTACAGCAAGCCGTTCGAACACGCTCAGCGCGGTGGGGATGTGTACTACGTCTCGAGTTGCGCTTCGGGGCGCATCAGCCGGCTGCTACTAGCGGATGTGTCCGGTCACGGCGCCTCGGTGGCCTCCACGGCGGCGGACCTGCGGACGCTGATGCGGCGTTTCGTCAATCGCCTCGACCACAAAGAATTCGTTCGCCTGCTCAACGAGCAATTCACGGCGCTGGCAAGTAACGGCAGGTTCTCGACCGCGGTGGTAACTACCTTTTTCGCGCCCAGCCGCCGACTCTCTCTCTGTAATGCCGGACATCCGCGCCCACTGCTGTTTCGCGCCATCGATGGCCGCTGGTCATTACTGGCCCACGAAGACAATCCCGAGCAAAAAGGACCGCGTAACATTCCCCTGGGTATTTTTCAGCTGGCCAACTATGAGCATCTGGATATCGAGCTCGACCTGGGCGACTGCCTGGTCAGTTACACCGATGCGCTTATCGAATCGTGCGACTCGGATGGGGAGATGCTCGGTGAGGACGGGCTGTTACGCATCGCAAATTTACTCGGCGACATTCCCGCGGAGAACCTGATTCCAGTGCTTCTCAAGGAAATCGTGGACCGTTTTCCCGAAAATCTTTCCGCCGACGACGTCACTTTAATGGTCGTTCGCGCCAACGGGCGTTCTCTGAAATTCAGCATTGGCGAGAAACTGGACGCCTGCGCACGCTTTTTAAAAACTTTTGTGCGATCGCTAAACCCTAAAGCGGATCGCGCGCCATTTCCGGACGCCAGCCTGGCTAATGTTGGCGGAGCGATAATTCCCTGGCTGGGCCGTCGCTGGCGCGCCCCTCGCAAGACAAAATAAAAACGCGATTGCGCCTACCACCGGGACGCGTGGTGACAATCAAGACTTGCTAAATAGACGTTTTTAGAAAGTGTGGCGCGCCCGGTGAGGGTCGAACTCACGACCTTTAGCTTCGGAGGCTAACGCTCTATCCATCTGAGCTACGGGCGCACGGTGCGTCAAAGTCGTGCTCGTGAATGTTTTCACGCGACCGAACGGAAACCATTCTACCCCTCACCGGCCTTCCGCGCTACAGATCGAGGCCGCGCAGACCGGAACCTACGAAAGGGCAAATCGGATCATTGATGATGGATGGAGCGAGGAAGAGCCCGTGCGAAATCCGATTCAACCTTTGGCGCGCGTCTTTATGTCCTTGGCGAGTTTTTCAATTTCGTCGGCTTTCTTGAGCATGGCGATGGAGAGCACATTGATGGAATCGGTTTTGTCCGCTTCCTCTTTCAGTTCGCTGGCCAACTGAAATAATTTCTCTACTTTTTTCTTGAGATTCTTTTCATTCTCCCGCAGGGCGGCTTTGGCCGAACCTACGGGTGGTGGCAATTTTTCGTCGCCGGGTTTCGCTCCAGGGTTGCTAAGTGGGCCGGTATCCGGACTTTGCGCGCGCACGTTTTTCGCGGACCAGATAATGAAAGCGATAAAAAGGGATAGCGAGGCTAGAAACTTGCGGCGTTGAGAAGCAACCGAATTCATGCGACCTCCGTTTCCTTCCATTGGCGGCGGTGGGATGCCCTGAACAATGCCAGGGGCCATAGGGCAGCGGGGCAAGGCGCTAGCCCTGAAGCCAGTGGCGCACCGGGCGTCCCCGAAGCTCCGATGTTATACTCGCGCTCCTGTAAAGTTTATGCCGAATTACCTCACGCACTGGTCCGAATTTTCGCTGCGCAATGGCCTGCACCTGGTGGGCATCATCGCGGTGGCGTTGATTTTGAACCGCCTGCTGCGCGTGGTGACCAATCTGGTGATAAAGCGCGCGGCATCGCAAACGCGCGCGGCCCAGGCGCGCGAGCAGCAGACACGCACGCTGGCGGGATTGTTGTTCAGCGCGGGGACGAAACTGGTATGGGCAATTGCGTTGCTCACGGCGCTGCCGGAATTCGGGATCAACGTAACGCCCATCGCGACGCTTGCGGGGCTGGCCAGCCTGGCAATAGGCTTTGGCGCGCAGAACCTGGTGCGCGATATCATCACCGGGTTTTACATCATCCTGGAAGATCAATACATCGTGGGGGACACCATCCAGGTGGGAGAAACGATCGGGCGAGTGGAGCACGTTACGCTGCGGCGCACGGTGATACGCGACGCGCGCGGGGCGCTGGTTACCATAGCGAACGGCGACATTCGCACGGTGAGCAATCTCAGCCGCGACTGGTCGCAGGCTTTTGTGGATATATCGCTGGCGCCCGACGCTCCCCTGGAAAAGACTTTGAGTTCTTTGGAGAGCGCTGCCGCGGAGATGCGCGGCGATCCGGCGTGGTCGCAGGCGCTGGTGGATGGGCCGAAAATTTTGGGGGTGCAAAATTTTGACCGCAACGCCACCACGGTACGGTTGCAGGTGCGAACTTTGCCGAATCATCAGGACGAAATTTCGCGCGAACTGCGCCGCCGGATACACGTGGAATTTCGTAAACAAGGCATTCCAGTTTCGGTGGTGCAACGCCTGGAGCTATCAGGACCAGCTTCGAGCGCGCAACCATTGAAGGTGGGGGAGCCTACAAATTAGTCAGGAGAGCTTATGAGTCAAATTTCTTACGACGAAGTCAACTTGATGCTGCGTCTTTATGACATGCGGCGAGAGCCGCGTCTGCGGCAGGCGCGTTCCTGGTTTGTGGAACACTTTCATCCCCAATCGCCCGAGGACATGATGCAGAAATATCCTCAGAGCAGCGAGGAAAACACCTACATCCGCATGGTGATCAGCTATTGGGACATGGTGGCGTCCATCGTGAACCGCGGGCTGATCAATGATGAACTATTTTTTGAAAGCAACGGGGAGATCTGGGTGGTGTGGGACCGCATGCGCGCGGTGGTGCCGACGTGGCGTACGGCTTTCAAGAACGCTCATCTTTTCGGAAATATCGAGGACGCCTGTAAAAGGCTGGAAGCCTGGCGGGAAAAAAGATCGCCGGGAAGCACCGCCGCGATGCGACAGATGATGGCGCAAATGGCGACGAAAAAGTAGGAAGTGGAGGAAACTCAGCGGCGGAAACAGCGACCCGCGCCTCGCTTAGAAAAGCGTTTCGGCCGTTTCAGCAGGCCGTGTTTTTTCGCCATCCAGAGCATGTTCAGATTTTGCGAACTTGATGCAGTTTCTGCCGGCGGCTTTGGCGGCGTAGAGCGCTGAATCCACTTCGTGCAGCAGCTCTTCCACTGACCCAGAACCCCAATTGTCGGTCTGATGCACTCCCACACTTATCGATATGGAAAGCGGGCCGGCGTTGGTTTGCACCGGAGAACTAGACATGGCCCTGCGTATTTCTTCCGCGCGGCCCGCAGCAGACGCCGCCGGACAATTGTTGAGAATCACCAGGAATTCCTCTCCGCCAAATCGTCCAACATAGTCGTAGGACCGGACCGACAGAAGCAGGCGCCGAGTGGCTTCCTTGAGCACGTCATCCCCGGTCAAATGTCCGTGGGAGTCATTGATACGCTTGAAGTGATCCAAATCGCATAGCAGGATCGCCATGGGAATATTTTCGCGGCGGGATCTGGAAACTTCGCGACCCAGCAAATCCATGATCACGCCGCGGTTGAATATCGAAGTTAAGGCGTCATGAGTGGCTCTGAAGCGCAGCTCCTCGCGCGCCTCGACCAATCTACCTTCGAGATGGAGGATGCGCTGGCCGGTGCGCAGGCGGGCTTTCAGTTCTTCCGCGAAGAAGGGTTTGGTCAAATAGTCATCGGCACCGGCACCCAGACCGGCGACAACGTCGGCCTTCAACCCCTTGGAGGTGAGCAAGATCATATACACATAGCTTTGATCTTTTATCTTGCGCACGGCGCGGCACACCGACGGGCCGTCGAGCTCCGGCATCTCCCAATCAAGGAGGGCCAGGCGGGGCCCGCCACTGTCACAAAGTTGTTCGACGGCCGCGGAGCCATTTTCCACAGCGACGACGTCATAACCGGCCCGTTGCAAAGTCTTTTCCAGCAAGCGCCGTGAAAGGAGATCGTCGTCGGCGACCAGGATTTTCATGGCTGAAACTCGCCGACACGTTTGTCGATCTGAGACAACAAGAGTTCGACTTCGGATTGCAGTTCGGCGAGGGCCACTTTCATTCCGCTGAACTGTCTTTCACGGCCCTGCTGTTCCAACTCTGCGGCTGCCGCGGCGGCGCGCGAGGCAGACAAGTTCAAGAGCATGCCCTTTAGCAGGTGTGCTTCCAGTTCCACTTTTTTACCGTCCTCAAACTGGACGGCCTCACGCAGGCGTTGAAGATTAGTGGGACACCCGGATCTGAAAATAAAGAACAGCTCCATCAGGAGCTCGCGGTCCTCGTCGACGCGATTTAGAAGTTCTTCAAGGTTCAGGATCGAAGAAGCGGCGACGCCCACGCTGTTGTACCTCTGACCGAATCCCCTGGCGCAAAATGGCTCTGACGTTCAGGAAATTACTAAAGCCTTCGGATCGAAAGGCCAAAGAAGAAGAATGGGCACGTAGAAGGCCTAAGGATGGTTGGTTAAGTCTTTTAGATGACAGCCTGATCGTCAACGCGCGGGAAGGCCGAATGAAAATAGGCCCAACATGGAAAGTGCAGTTTCAATCCGGGAAGCATAGCGCCGGAAGGCAAAAGTCGACTGGAGAATCAAGCAGCAGGCAGGCTTTCCTTCTGAATTTCGAATGTCAGCGGCACCCGTTCGTGCAGCAGCCTTTCGGTGGCCGCAATCATCACCTCTTCGTGGAACAGCCGCTGGAAAACAGATTCCGACAGTAGATTGCTGATCGCCAGCAAGGTCATCCCCTGGTGATGGGCCATCCAGCAGCAGACCAGCTCTGGAGACTTCGCCGCCCCTGATGCCGCCTCTTTGTAATCAGCGGATTCGAAAAATCCGTAAGGACCCAACCATCCGAGAGTTTCCATCCTTCGCAAATTCTTCACGGACGCCGCAGGGTCGACACTGAGAGCAAGAACGGCGGCGTAAGGGGTGATGACCGTACGATCGGCAGTCTCGACTTTGAGAGCAAGCGGAGGCACGCCATAGGCGTGATAATGGTAATGACCGGCATCGTTCTTTACGCTGCAGGCCCCTTCTGAAATTCCCCATGGAATGTTGAGCGCTTGGACAAATTTTCGCTGCGATGCCACCGCTCCACGCAGACTGTTTTCGAGAAGAGTTGCGGGATAGGTTTTCATCCAGAGGCTGGGCATCAGATATTCGAACATGGTGCCCGTCCAGGAAAGGAGCACGCGGCGGCCCGAATATTGCGTGTGTCCCCTTCCGAGCCGGAACCAACTGTTTTGCGGGATGTCGCCCTTGGCAATGGCGATGAACACCGCGCTGCGCGATTCGGAAGCGAGCAGATCGTAGCAACTGGCGAGCAATTGCTTGTTGTCGACATCGTAGCCGACGGAAAGCAAATTGCGCCGGGAATCGTAGAGGAGTCGAAAATCCATCTGCTTGGCAAGTTCCTCGGCTTGCTGCGACAAGGTGAATAATTCGTCGGCGAGGGTGGTTGCGCGAATGCCGCATTGCTGCACGGCATGCTGGAGGAGGTTGATTTTTTCCTGCTTACCGGCGTCTCCGGGATTCAGGACCAGGGACTGTTCCAGTCTGGTTGATAATCTGTGCGCACAGCCAGGCAGTTGCTTGATGGTCAGGTTGACAATCACTTTAGGAAGCACCATGTCATCGAAGTAGGTTCGCAAGGAACTGAACTCCGGGAGCAACCAGGGCAGCAAGGTTTCCAGGAAATCCCGCACATCAAGAAAGCGTTCATTGGCCTCTGCCAGCCACCACGAATCAGGATTGGCGAGCGAGGCTTCTTTCACGGACTGTTGCAATTTCGGCAAAGCCTCGATGCACCGTGGCAAGTCTGCACCCAGGGATTCCATCTCCGCTCGCAAGGCTCCGATGGACTCTTTCGATTCGGCGGTAGCCGCGGATGCGGCCATTTCTTCCGCAGCCATTCCCAGATAATCCCGCAAGCTGAGAAACAACGACTGGGGAAAGATGGGATGGTCCACGGCGGCGAGGCAGCCTTGCTTCAACGACAGCAAGGAACAGACCAGATTTCCACTATCCACGCTGGAAATAAAAAAGGGCGGCAAGGGCATTGAGGAGCGGGTGTCATACCAGTTGAGAAAATGCCCGTTCACCATGGGCAATTGTTTGGTGTGAAGGAAGCTTTTGTTAGCCTCTTGCAGGAAACGTTTCAGGGTAATAAATCCGAGATCGTAGGCCGCGTACTGAGAATTGAACAGCAAACCCAGATTGGTGGGGGAAATTCGGTGCGCGACCTCGTAGTATTGGCCCTGAACGTTATCGGGAATCAGCCACTGGTCTTCCGCGGTGGAAAAAGTGCGGAAGAAACGCCAGGTTCTTAATGCCACCCGGCGCAGAAACTTTTCGTCGTCGGAAGTAATTTCGCTACGACCGGAAGGCAGCGGGCGGTCAAGCCATTTTGCGATGGGCTTGGAAAAGAACCACAACAGCAGGACCGGCGAGGCCGCGAGGAATGCGTGGGGCCGGAACCTGGCGAGCAACACGCCAATGACCAGGGTGACGATGGGGGCCCAATCGAGATAAACGTCCACGGGAGTCTTGCGCTTGGACTCCATCTCAGATTGGGCGGCGGTTTCCCACTCCAGCAAATTGCGGTGAGTTACGGTAAGGCGAACCACGGTGCGAAAAATTGCATCCATGGTGACCAGGGTCTGGTGCGCGAGAAAAGTGAAAAAGATAAGGACGTTCACCTGAGCGGTGATGAAATCGCCCACGATCTGCTTCAAATGCTCGAAGATGTGGCCGGTGTTTTCGAGGCGGACTAGCGAGAAAATCAATTGGGTGTAGCGCGGCGCGAGCATCAGCGCGACAGTCGCAGCGGTCCAGTAAGAAGCCGGGCCCGGCAGAAAAAACCAGCCGGCCATCAGTAAAACGAAGGTGGCGAATTCGGTAACGCTGCGACGCAGGTTGTCGAGGATCTTCCAGCGGGAAACAAATTTCAGCGGATTTCTGATGAGGTGGCCTTCGGAATCGGGCACGCGTGGGAAGAGCCAGCGTAAAATCTGCCAGTCCCCGCGGATCCAGCGGTGCTTCCGGCGACTGTGGGCGCCGAAGTGGGAGGGGTAGTCGTCGATGATTTCGACGTCGGACAACAAAGCGGTGCGCGCGTAGGAACCTTCAATCAGGTCATGGCTCAAAATAGCGTTGGAAGGAAAGCGCTGGCCCAGCACTTTCCGGAACACATCAACATCGTAAATTCCCTTCCCGGTGAAAATGCCCTCGCCAAACAAATCCTGATACACGTCTGAAACCGCGCGGGTATAAACATCGAGGCCGGTCTGGCCGGAATAGATGTAGGCGAGACGCGAGCGGTTGGCAGAATGCACGCTGATGCCGACGCGCGGCTGCAGAACGCCGTAGCCCTGCTGCACGGTGTTGGTAGCCGGATTAATCTCCGCGCGATTTAAAGGGTGGGCAGCGGCGCCGACCAAACGGTGGGCGCTATCGCGCGGCAACTGCGTGTCGGAATCGAGCGTGATGACATAGCGAACACGGGTGAGGATGGATAGATCGCCGACTTTGACGGGAAATTTATCGGAATCGCCGCGCAATAGTTCATTGAAGTCGAGGAGCTTCCCGCGCTTACGTTCCCAGCCCATCCAGGTGTTTTCCACTTCGTTGAAAACGCGGTGGCGGTGGAAGTGGTAAAACGGCCGAACGCCGGTATCGGCATATTTCCGGTTCAGCCCCTCGATCAGGTCTGAGCACAAAGCGACGTGGTGATCCTTGTCGTCAAGGCGCTCGCGTGAATCGGGGGGATCAGTGAGCAAGGCGAAAAATAAATTCGGATCGCAATTACCGACGTAACGAATCTCGAGGGTTCTGACCAGGTCGCGAATCTGTTCTTCGCTGATTAAAAGCGTGGGGATCGCGACCATGGTCACGCAATCCTCAGGAATGCCTTTTGAGAAATCGAGTTTGGGCAACGCTTGCGCCGGAATCAGAAAAGTTACGAGCTGATTGATAATTTCCAGAGCAGCTTCACTGGCGGGAAAAAGCAGAAGCAAGGTTGCCGCGATTAAGGGAACGCCGACGCGAATGCCACTGACCACAAAGGCCATGATGGCGACAATCAAGACTTCCAGGCTGATGAAATAAAGCAGTTCCGGAGCGTCGTGAAATGCTTCGGTAATCTGTTTGAAGCCTTTGGCGCGATACTCGATCCTCTTCTGCAGGATCTGGCGGCCACGATCAACCAGGTAGTACCCGACATGACCGCGCCGCTCACGGGTCACTGGAATGGAACGGAACTGCACGCGGGCCTGGCCGGCGAGATCCACCGCAATGCGCGCGATGGTAAATTCATCGGCCTGCGAGCCGCGGACGAATTCCTGAATAGCGGCGTGATAATTTCCGCGGCTGTCCAGGTCCATGCAGGGATAAGCCTTGGCGGGGTCATCGCGCAGGATAGATTCCGTTCTGCAGAGCACGAGGAAGGGAGCTTTGAAATCGGCGTCACTCAGCTTGCGGATGTTTTCCATAAGGGAATCCATATCGGCGGAACGGCTGTTCGCTGGATTGGCTTCGGGTGTAGCCGCGCCGTTAACCTTGGGAACATTGGCGCTTTGTTCCGCGAAACGCTCGAGCAACACAAGTTGCAGCATCTGCTTCAGCAGCCAGATTTCCGCCACTTCCAAGTAAGCATTTTCTTGCGCAGCCGCCATGAACTCAATGAACGAGAGTTCGTCATAGACAAAATTTGAAGCAGTTAGATAGGCGCTGGCGGCGGGGTATGCCCGAGGAACATCTTCAGCAGGATCGGCACCTATGCGAACTTCGGGAAATGTCATCCTGGAGCGCAATGCGGTGCGGATATCCAGAGATGTGGAGCGCAACAAGCGCTGATTGTTGGCGACGAGTTGAGCGGCGAGCGAGGAAAGATTGCGGTCCGCCACGCTGGTCTTGAGGATCGAGCCCAGGATCGCGCGAGCGGCCTTTTGCCGGCGTTTTTCGAGCGCGAGGCTGAAGGATTTACGGCCAGTTACCGCCCAGGTCTTGGACTGCGACCTCGCTACTTCGCGCATCTCTTCCAAAGCCTTCGGAGTGTCGCGCTCAGTAGGGTGGCTACCGGTATGTTCTTCCCAAACGGGCGGAATGGCCTGCGGCTCTCCCGTATCGATGCCGCGTGTCGGACTGATTGGGTCTTCGATCATTTTATGCGTTTACTTCTTTGTCGCGTTACTTCGGTCTATCGCGGCCGACGACCCCGTTGCTAGCGGTAACTGGCGGCCTGGAGTTCAAACATGGCCGCATAGCGGCCGCCATGGGCCATCAGTTGCTCGTGACGCCCCTGTTCCGCGATCACGCCACGTTCGAGCACGATGATGCGATCCGCCATCTTCACCGTCGAAAAGCGATGGGAGATAAGCAAAGCCATTTTACCCTTCGTCAGCTCGGCAAATCTCTCAAATACCTCGTGCTCAGAGCGGGCATCGAGGGCCGCGGTGGGCTCATCGAGAACTAGGATTTGCGCGTCCCGAAGGTAAGCGCGCGCGAGC
>JALYLI010000004.1 GCA_030774335.1 Acidobacteriota bacterium
CGCTTCCCCGAAGCCGACAGCAGCACAATCGCCGTCCTCGCAGGAAGTTCACGTTTATCCGTCGCGTCGCCAACCGGCGCGCCCAGCAAATGCTCCACCGCCTCAAACAACGGCTCCGGCTTCAGCACCATGCCTTCGCCGCCGCCAAACGGCCGGTCATCCACGGTGCGGTGCCGGTCCTTGGTGAACACGCGCAAATCCTGCACATTCACTTCTACAATTCCAGTCTCTCGCGCGCGTCGCAAAATCCCGAAGTCCAGCGGCCCAGTAAAAAACTCCGGAAAAATCGTAATCAGATCAAATCGCATCTTTTCTATTCCACAATCTCCAACGTTCACGGCACATTGTCATTTCGACCGGAGCGGACCGACGCTTTTTCTTCTCCTTCGCTCCTGCGAAGGAGTCGGTCCGCGTAGTGGAGAAATCTCTCTTGACTTCGACTTCTCCGTCTTTCGTCGTCTATAACCCATTACCCACTACTCCACATTCAATTCCCGCAATCCTTCAGGCAAAAACACCTCAATCCGACGCCCCACTGTATCAATGCGCTTGCAAATATCTTCCGCCAGCGGAATCAGCAACTCGCCTTGCGCCGTCTCGACTTCCAGCACCGGCGTCCCGCGCATGCCTTCGCCTTCACCCGGAAACTGCACATCCTGCACGTTCCCCAAAAATTGCGGTGCGCTCTCCATGGCACAAGGAGAAGAAGCCACCGCGGGCATCTCCTCTTTCATCTCAAAAACCGCGCAACCCACCAGGTCCGCCACAAAATATTGCCCCGCAGGCAAAGTCACGCGTTGTTCAAACGGCAGCAAAACATCCAGACCGCGATATTTCTCCGCATCATTGATGGAGTGCACGCCCGCAAAATGAAACACACCCTGCCCGCGATGATTCTGGCTAAGCCAGCAGGATTGTACGCCTATAGGTTGGGGCTCCGTCGCGCCAAACACGCCCGCGAAAGTATCACCCGAAGCACGCCCTAGAAAAACTTCTTTCAGTTTAGTCAGCCGCTCGGGGAAATCCGTGAGCAACTGCACCGCGACTTCGCCTTTATTCCCGCGCGGCCGTAAAATGCGCGCCACCACAATCCATCCGGGCAATCTCTGATTCTCGGCGCTCAATCTTCCAATATTTCCAGCGTAAACCGCTTCCGCAATTTCGTCCCGGCCGCAGTCAACACCGTGCGAATTGCTTTCGCCGTGCGTCCCTGCCGCCCGATCACTTTTCCCAGGTCCTCCGCGTGCACGCGCAATTCCAGCACGGTAACCTGCGTTCCCGTTCCCCCCACCGTCCGCACCTGCACTTCGTCGGGACGGTCCACGAGGGCCCTGGCAATCGTCTCTACCAGTTCCTTCACTTGTGGCTCCTGGATGCTCCGTCACTAGGGGGACTGAGTGCCGGGCCTAAACGATGATAAACGCTGTGGCTGGTTATCTGGCTTCGCGCCTCTTCCAGTTTCCAGCCTCTAGGCAATCTTCTGCAGCTTGATAAAGCTCCGCACCGTATCGCTGGGCTGCGCGCCCACGCCGAGCCAATACTTGATGCGCTCCGCGTCCAGTTTGATCTCCGCGGGCTTCTTCAATGGATCGTAGGTGCCGACCAATTCCTTTACGCGGCCGTTACGCGGGCGGGTGCGTTCAATCACCACCACGCGGTAAAACGGCTTCTTCTTCTTGCCAATCCTTGCCAGACGAATAGTCAACACTCAGTCATGCCTCCATGAACCAACAATCATAGCCTGTGAGGCCGCTGCGCGGCAATCGCAGACTGAATCTAAAGCCGATTCAACCCGTTAAACGCCGCTGTCTTATAGCATTCCGCCAGCGTCGGGTAATTAAAAACCGTATTCACGAAATAAGTAACTTTGCCCTTCAGCAGAAACACAGCCTGCCCGATGTGCAACAACTCCGCCGCATCTTCTCCAAAAATATGCACGCCCAGCAACTCCAATGTCTCGCGGTGAAACAGTAGTTTCAATCTACCTTCGGTGTGCCCGCTGATCTGCCCACGCGCAATTTCCCGGTAGTACGCCACGCCCACTTCATACGGAACGTCCGACTCCGTAAGTTGCTCCTCTGTCTTCCCGATAAAAGAAATTTGGGGAATGGTATAAATCCCGTACGGATACCCTTCCGGATCGCTGGCCACCGGCAATCCAAACGCCCGCGCACTCGCAATGCGTCCCTGTTCCATGGACACCGACGCCAGGCTGGGAAACCCAATCACGTCTCCCACCGCGAAAATGTGCGGTTGCGAAGTGCGAAAATCAGCATCCACGGTGATGCGCCCGCGATCGTCGGCAACGATATCCGCCGCCGCCAGATTCAGCCCGTCCACATTTCCCTGGCGGCCCACGGCGTACAGCAGCGCGTCCGCAATCACGCGCTTTTTGCTCACCAGGTTCGCGGCCACTTTGCCGTCCGGCAATTCCTCCACGCTGCCCACTTCTTCATTGAGTCGCAGGGTCGCGCGGTGATCGCGCAGATGATACATCAGCGCTTCCACCATTTCCGTGTCGGCAAACTCGAGCAGGCGCGGCCGCTTCTCCACAATGATGACGCGCACGCCCAGCGTCGCGAACATGCACGCGTACTCCACACCAATGACCCCGCCGCCCACCACGATTAAGGATTTAGGTATTTGCGGCATGCTCAGGATCTGATCGCTGCTGATAATATTTCTGCCGTTGATCGGCACTTTGGCGTTTACTGCCGGCTTCGTCCCGGTCGCAATCACAATGTAGTCCGCGTCAAATTCCCCCACGCTGTTGCTGTTTTGCACCCGGATGTTATGCGCGTCCTTGAAGCTCCCAGTGCCGTGGATCAGCGTTACGCCATTACGCCGCAGTTGGTCCTGAATCACGCCAACTTCGTTTTCCACTACATGCTGTACTCGGAAATTCAAATCCGACATGGCCACCGGCTCGTTGCCATTGCTATGACTCACGCCATAAAAGTTTTTGTCGTAAAAGCCCGAAAGGTGCAGCACCGCCTCGCGCATGGTCTTGCTGGGAATGGTTCCGGTGTTGATGCACACCCCGCCCACGGAAGATTGCTTCTCCACAATGGCTGCGCGCTTCCCAGCCTTGGCCGCCTGAATCGCCGCCCGCTGTCCGCCAGGCCCCGAGCCAATCACAATCAGGTCATACGTCAAAAAGTCACCCCTGCAGCACCACCCCATCCAACACCCTGAAGCGGCGGAAGAGGACGGAATAATAGCGGCTTTCTTCGCCCTCTGCTCGTTAAAATATGCAACCCTCGGGGCGCACGCACACGACACCTTTACGAGTCGAGAAACGCCGGTTAGCGGATGTTATGCTCTCTGTCCATCGAAGCGAGGCCAGGAGCCTGCTTAGAACTTGGCACCATCGCATCGCCGTGAAGGGATCTCATTCCGCCAATGGAGCGACCAATAACCGCACCAATCCGCGTGGCGATATTTTGTATGATCCTGGTCGTTGTGCTGGCTACCATGCTGAATAGCTCGGGCGGCGACGCCCAAGCCGACTCACTGGACGAATCCTCTCAAGGCCCTGCGAACGTAAAAAATATACAGGTGAAAATTAACGCCATTTTTTCGCCGCTCGCCAACGAAGACTCTCCTGGCTTGGCCGTGCTCGTCGTGAAAGACGGCCAAAAACTTTTCGAGCGCGGCTACGGCGTCCCTGACCTGCGGAGCGCGGCAAAAATCGACAAGCAAACCAATTTCCGTCTCGCCTCCTGCTCCAAGCAATTCACCGCCATGTCCATCATGCTGCTCGTTCACAATGGCAAGCTTCGCTACGACCAGAAATTGGCCGACGTTTTTCCGGAATTTCCCGCCTACGGAAAATCCATCACTATCAGAAATCTCTTGAATCACACCGGAGGCCTGCAGGATTACGAAACGCTAATGGACCAGGCTGCGGCGCAAGATCCGGCCAAACATACCTGGACGGAAGAAAAACAAATCCAGGACGCAGAAGTCTTAGCTCTGCTCGAGCAAACTGATCACGGCATGTTCGCGCCCGGCACTCAGTGGTACTACAGCAACTCCGGTTACGTCGTGCTGGGTCTGGTCGTCGCCAAAGTATCCGGCCAGCCGTTCGGCGAATTTCTCCTCCAGCGCATTTTTGCCCCGCTGCACATGGATCACACCGTCGCCTACGAGCGCGGCAAAAACGAAATCACCAATCGCGCCTACGGCCACACCAAGCAAGGAAATGGCTGGAAGCAAACCGACCAGAGCTCCACCTCCGCCACGCTCGGCGACGGCGGCATTTATTCCTCTCTCGAAGATTTAGCCAAGTGGGATGAAGCCCTGCGCACCAATCAACTTCTCACCAAAGAAGA
>JALYLI010000005.1 GCA_030774335.1 Acidobacteriota bacterium
GACAAAATATGCGTCGAAAATAAAACCGTCTTGCCCTGCTTCTTCAGCTCCAGAATAATGTCTCGTACTTCCCGCCGCCCCACGGGGTCCAGCCCTGACATTGGCTCATCCAGCACCACCACCGCGGGATCGTGCAGAATCGCCTGCGCCAGCCCTACGCGCTGCAGCATGCCCTTCGAATATTTCCTTAACTGGATGCGGCCCGCCGATTCCAAGCCAACTTTCTTGAGCATGCGCTCCACGCGCTCGCGCCGCTCTACCGCGTCAAAATCATGAAACCGCGCAAAATAGTCCAGCACCTCCGCGGCCGTCAGGTAATCGTAAAAGTAAGGCTGCTCCGGCAGATAACCAATGTCTTTATGCATGCCGATATCGCTGATCGGCTTCCCCAAAATTCGCGCTGATCCCGCAGTCGGAAAAATCAACCGCATCAACAGTTTGATAGTCGTGGATTTCCCCGCTCCGTTCGGCCCCAGAAACCCAAACACCTCGCCGGTCTGCACCTGCATAGTCAAGGATTCCAGCGAGCGCTTCTTTTTCAGTTGAAGGAATCCGTAGGGATAATCCTTCGTCAGGTTTTCAATATCGATCGCCACATCAGCCATGCCCTAATTTTAGAACACCTGCCACAACGTGCAATCGCGCACACGCCCGCCTGTGTGCGGATAGAAAATACAAGATAAGCGTCAGGCAACGGGCGCTCTCCCTGTGTGGCGATTCTCTGATCTGAAGTGAGGAACAGATTTTTGCCGAAGTTTTTACTGAGGTTTTTGCCGAAGTTTTGCTGAGGTTTTTACTGAGGTTTGTGAGTTTGGAGATCTTTGCAGTCAAAACTTGTCATTCCTGCTTCCGCCTTCATCCGCCCGCTCAAACTACAGCGGCTCCCCCGCCGGCCCAATCTGCACCAATTCCGCCGCCGGCGTCGGACTCATCGGCGTCGGCTTCAAATTCTGCGGCCCACGCCAATTATCCAAAATCCCCACCTGCTGCACGCAAGACACCGTGCATCGCGGGGCGCAAAATTTCACCGTCGAATATTCCCGGTGGCGCATCTCCGGCGAATACTGCGCCAGCGCAATTCCCGGATACCCGCGCTGCTGCGAACACCAATGCACCAATCCATTTTCGCAAATATACAAATATCGCGAACCGGAGCGGCACCGCCAGCTGTGCTCCCGCCCGCGCGCCACGTTGTGCTGAAATTCGTTGAATCGCGAAAACGAGCGCTTGCCCAGTTCCATAATTTCTTCAAAAATACTTTGCTCGCGATTGCCCAGCGGCTTCAGCTGCCCGTTGTTGTCGTGAATGATCCCCACGGTACTCGTGAATCCCAGGTCCACCGCGCGATGCGCAATCTTCAGCGCATCCTCAGGACTATTCACGCCGCTGCCCAGCACCGAATTAATATTCACCTGAAAAACCGCGTGCTGCGACAGCATCTCCAGCCGCCCGTCCAGCGTCTTCAAACTTTTCTTCGACACCTCGTCCGGCGTCACGTTATCGATGCTGATCTGCAGATGCTCCAGCCCTGCGCGATTCAGCCGCTCGATTCGTTCCCTGTTCAGAAAAAATCCGTTGGTAATCATTCCCGCGATGATTCCGCGGCTCCGGATGTGCCGGATCACCTCATCAATTTCCGGATGCAGCAGTGGCTCCCCGCCGCTAATCGTAATAATTGATGTGCCCATGTCCGCCAGCAGATCCAGCCGCCGCTTCATCTCTTCCAGCGCCACCGGTGTCGACACATCGTCAAACTCATTGCAATACGTGCACGCCAGATTGCACCGGCGCATCGGAATGATGTGCACCAGGATGGGATGTTTCGTCGAGATCAGCGCCTTCGCGATCATGCGCAGTTCGCGCATCCGCGTGCGCGCAAACCGCGCTGCACGCCGCGCACGCACCGCAGGCTTGGCCTTCAAACGCGCCCCGGCACTGCCAGTTTTAGTCGTTTCCGCCACGATTTGCCGCAGAATCCTCGGCTTCAATTATACACCACGCCTCACGGGCCACCGCCGCTGCTCAGAGTGAGCGACATCGCGACAGCTCCGTCCCGCTACCTGACAAAACCTCACTCCGCCACCTTGTTCTCTTTCGAAATTGTAGGCATGGATTGTACTTTTGTTCAGCTAATCGTCGATCAACCCTTGCCTTCAACCACGGAAGACCCGGAATTCTTACCCAGGTGAAACAGCGAAAACGGAGAGTTAGTCTGAACGCGGTGCCGAACTAACCGCCGTTGATGATTTACCCGACGCCGGATTCGCCGCCAAAGCCGCCTGCGCCAAAATGTACGCTTGGATCGCATGCACTTGCCTGGGCTTGAGTACGTCTTGGAATGAGGGCATGCCGCGCGATTCGCGAGCACCCCCTAGCACAATCGACTCGATTTGATGATGCGTTTCGGCGGAAGCATACCGGAGGTCAGGAATGCTGGACCCTGAGACGGCATTTACTCCGTGACAAGCCAGGCAAAAGCTTCCAAACAGAACGCTTCCTTCCTGCACCGTGGCTGCCGTGGCGTTCATCCGGATTGTCGGGGTCGGAGGCCCCGGATGCCCGAACGGAGGAACTTCCAGTTTGGCCTTTCCACCAATGCCAAACGTTACGATGCGGCCAAAACCGGGTTTGATAGCTCCGCTGCCCGGAGTATTGAATAATCCGGCTGCGCCGCCCCATCCCGCCATCAGCGTAATGTATTGAACTCCGCCCACCAAGTAAGTGATCGGGGGAGCCATGATGCCGGTGCCCACGTTGTACTCCCACACCTTTTTACCGTCCGTCGCGCGATAGGCGCAAAGTATTCCGTCAGACCGGCCCTGAAAAACCAGGTTGCCGCCGGTAGCCAGCACGCCTCCACTTTCTAGCAGAGGAAGTGTTACTTGCCAGGCTTCGCGTTGCTCGACGGGATTCCAGGCCACAAGTTTGCCGGTAGGTGCTGGCGCGGCTATCATCTGTTTGAAGACCGGCCCGGCGTAATTTGGGTCCTCTCCCAGATTCGTTTGCCTTGATTTATATTCCCAGTTTTTCGCTGGCGCATGCGCGAACACCGTGCCTTCGCGAGCCGGCACGTATACAAGCCCGGTACCCGGATGAAACGCCATCGGATACCAGTTATGCGCACCACCCGGATCTGGGGAAACCAGCACTGCCTCCCACCCGTCATACGCACTCTTGGATTCCACCGGTCGACCGCTCTTCGGATCGATTCCGCTGGCCCAGGTGATGCCCTTAATAAAAGGTTGCGCGGAAAGAAACTCGCCATTCTGGCGATCAAGAACATAAAAAAAACCATTCTTCGAAGCCTGCATGATGACCTTGCGCGTGGCCCCGCCGATACTTAAATTCGCCATCATCAAGGGTTGCGTCGCGTCGTAATCCCAGTTATCCCCCGGCGTCACCTGAAAATGCCAAACCACCTGGCCGTCGCTGGCGCGCATGGCCAGGATCGAAGCAAGGTAAAGATTGTCGCCACCCCCCGGACTGCGCACCGCTCGGTACCACGCCGTTCCGTTTCCGGTGCCCGCATACACCAAATCTAGTTCCGGATCATAGACGATCGAGTCCCACGGGGTACCGCCACCGCCCGCGGTCCACCACTCGCCGTGCCAGGTTTTTGCCGCACTTTCGAGCGCCTGGGATTCAAACCCATGCGCGGGATCGCCGGGCACTGTGTAAGTTCGCCAGACCAGCTTCCCAGTTTCGGAATCGTAGGCGGAAACGTACCCGCGAACACCAAACTCCGCGCCGGCATTTCCAATCAGCACCAATCCGTTGGCGATGCGCGGGGCGCCCGTAATCGCGTAAGGCTTCGATGGATCAGCAGTGACCACATCCCAAATCGGCGTGCCGGACCTGGCGTTGAGCGCGACCAGGCGGCCATCGAGTGTACCGAGGAAGACTCTGCCCTTGTAGAGCGCCACTCCCCGGTTCACAACGTCGCAGCAAATGGTGCGCGCCAGAGCGCGAGGCACCTTCGGATCGAACGTCCATAATATTTCACCGGACTTTGCGTCCAGCGCATAAGCGGTACTCCATTCGCCGGTGGTGTAGATTATGCCGTTCGAAACCAGCGGAGTGGCTTCGAGTCCGCGCGTCGTGCCCAGCTCTCGACCCCACAGCAAACCAAGTTGGCCGATATTCTCCTCGTTGATCTGCTGCAGCGGGCTGAAGCGTTGCTCCTCATTGGTCCTTCCATAGGTGCTCCAGTCCGCCGCGTCGCTGATCGCCGTTCCGGCGCCGGATTTCTTGCAAGCGCACATGGAGACGACTATCGCGCCAGTCAACAGCAGCGTCATGCCCAGCCGTGTGTTCATGCAATCCCCCGAAAAAATTCGTTCCTTCTTTTCTAGTGCAACATGGCCGAGTTACGCGTGCCCTGCGGAGAGGAATGCGATTGATTAAAAACCTGCACCAGTCGGGAGTCAAGTTTCAGGTTGATCTGTCTCTATCGAGCCAAAGTACATCTTTAACCGGCGCTCTACCCGAAACGCGCTGGACGCCATCCCGCAATCCCCCGAGGGTTTACCGCCATGGCGCGCGGGGTTCCTGAACTTTCCATACGTTACCATTACTTACGAACCCACCCGAAGCCAGCGCCAAACTCAACCCCACGCCTTCTGCTAAACTTGAAGCAGACATTTTCGAGCAGCAGGAGTTTTTGTGGCCGACGCCGTCAAAACTGTTCACTCCGGTAAAACTCGCATCGAGTCCGACAGCATGGGCAAAATGGAAGTTCCCGCCGACCGCTACTTCGGCGCCCAGACCGCTCGTTCCCTGATTCATTTCGCCATCGGCAAAGACACCATGCCGCCCGAGTTGATCAGCGCCTTCGGCGTCCTCAAAAAAGCCGCCGCGCTCGTCAATCAGGATCTCGGTAAACTCTCCGCTGAAAAATCGAAACTCATCGTCCAGGCCGCCGACGAAGTCATCGCCGGAAAACTTCACGACCACTTCCCGCTGCGCATCTGGCAAACCGGCAGCGGCACGCAAACCAACATGAACGTCAACGAAGTCATCTCCAATCGTGCCATCGAAATCTCCGGCGGCGTCATGGGCAGCAAAACACCCATTCACCCCAACGATGACGTCAACATGTCGCAGTCCTCCAACGACACCTTTCCCACCGCCATGCACATTGCCGCTGCCACCGAAACCGCGGGCCGGCTGCTGCCCGCGGTAAACAATCTACGCAACGCTCTCGCCGCCAAAGCCAGGGAATTCGCAGGCATCGTAAAAATCGGCCGCACTCATTTGCAGGACGCCACCCCTCTCACCGTCGGCCAGGAATTTTCCGGCTGGGTCAGCTTGCTCGACCGCGACGAAGAGCGCATCAACTCCGCCCTCCCAGGCCTCTACGATCTGGCCATCGGCGGCACCGCCGTCGGCACCGGTCTTAATGCCCATCCCGAATTCGCCGAACGCGCCGCGCGAAAAATTTCCGAGCTGACCGGACTTCCCTTCCGCTCCCATCCCAACAAGTTCGCCGCGCTCTCCGCGCACGACGAAATCGTTTTTGCCAGCGGCGCCCTCAAAACTCTCGCCGCCTCGCTCATGAAAATTGCCAACGACATCCGCTGGCTGGCCTCCGGCCCGCGCTGTGGTCTCGGCGAACTCACCTTGCCCGAAAACGAGCCGGGCTCTTCCATCATGCCCGGCAAGGTAAATCCCACCCAGTGCGAAGCCCTCACCATGGTCGCCACACAAGTCATGGGCAACGACGCCGCCATCGGTTTCGCCGGCTCCCAGGGAAATTTTGAGCTCAACGTTTTCAAACCCGTGATGATTTTTAATTACCTCCACTCCGTCGAGCTGCTCGCCGGCGCCTGCAATAGCTTCGTCGAGCATTGCGCCCGCGGCATCGAAGTGAATCGCCCGCAAATTGACCACTACGTCAAAAATTCGCTGATGCTGGTGACGGCCCTCGCGCCCAAAATCGGCTACGACAACGCCGCCAAGGTCGCGCACACCGCGCACCACGAAAACAGCAGCCTTCGCGCCGCCGCCATCAAACTCGGTTTCATCAGTGGCGAAGAGTTTGACGCCCTGGTCCGCGCCGAAGACATGACCCATCCGTGACCTCCCTGTACGCCGCAAGAAAACTGCTTGCTGCCGTGCTGTTGTTTACCTCCCCGCTATCCTTCGCCGCGCAAAAACCGCCAGAAAAGACCAGGCGCGTCCCAAAATCTGTTTGGAATTTCGAAGGCGGAGTCTTCCTGCAAACCGACGGCACCCTCAGCGAAAACACTTGTTTCCGCCTGGCCGGCCGCGTTGTATCCGGCCATTTCTTCGACAACTTAAAACGGGTTGACGATAATCAGGGCACCACATTTATTCGCGGCAAAGACTCCATCACCGAGTTTCCTGACCAGTTGAAACTGCTGTTTGTTATTCGCGATTTTCCTTGCCCGGCTCAAATGCACGACGCCAGCAGCCGCGTGTATCTCACTCGCGAAATAATGAGCAAGTTGCACCTTTCCCTGTTCTGGAAGCGCGGCGTTGAACTGCGGCCTGCCGAAGGTTTTAAGATTGCTCATTTCTCTATTAGCGCGATTCCTCCTTACGCCAAAGAACTTGCCGGCGAATTGCCGGAGCGCCTTCAATGGTCTTACGAACTCGACATTCCCAGCGCCGGTATTCCGCTCACCGACAGTCTCGTTTTGGTGGTGCGCCGCGAGGACGGCCGTCTCGCCGCCCGCGTAGCCGCGCGCCTCTGACCGTAGATCAGGCCATATTCATAAGGCCGTCTGCTACGATACTTCCCATGAAATATTCGCGAAGCAAGATTCCCTGGGAGCGCCAATCTGCCGATTGGCGTTTAATTCAGTTCGTGGGGACCGAGAGTTCATGAAACAGAAAATCTATCCGACCCTGGACGCCGCTGTCGCTGACGTTCCCGACGGCGCGCGCATCATGTTTGGAGGATTTGGCGGCGCGGGTTTTCCCAACAACCTGATTCAGGCGCTAGCGCTTCGTGGTACCAGAAACATCACCGCCATCAGCAATAATTGCGGCACTCGCGAAGGCGAACTGGGTTTGATGTTCAAAAACAATTTGATCCGCCAGGTCATCGCCTCCTTTCCAGGCCCGCATTCAAATTATTTTCAGGACCGCCTGGCCGCTGGCGAAGTTACTCTCGAATTAGTGCCGCAGGGAATTTTGTGCGAGCGCATGCGCGCCGCCGCCGCCGGACTGCTTGGCTTCTACACCACCGTGGGTGTCGGTACCGAAGTGGCCGCCGGCAAGGAAGAGCGCGTCATCGACGGCCAACGTTGCATTCTCGAGTCGCCCATCCATGCCGATTACGCCTTCATCAAAGCGCAATCCGCGGATGAGCTCGGAAATCTCACTTACCGTTTGGCGGCCAGAAATTTTAATCCCATCATGGCCATGGCGGCGAAAATCACTATTGTCGAAGTCGAAGAAATTGTTCCCGCCGGCGCGATCGCGCCGGAAAATGTCATAACGCCGGCAATTTTCGTTCATCGCATCGTGCAAGCCCCAGGACTTCGCTATGCCGGGTAATCAGATCTCCGATAAGCCGCGCCTCACCCGCGAACAAATTGCCGCGCGCGCCGCAAAAGAATTGTCTGACGGCGCGTATGTAAATTTGGGCTGGGGCATTCCCAATTTGATCGCGGATTATTTGCCTCCGCACGTCAACGTTTTTTTTCACAGTGAAAATGGAATCCTGGGTATGGGCCGCCGCGCGAAACCCGGAGAAGAAGATTACGACCTCGTGGACGCCATGAAAGTTCCCGTGACGCTGACACCCGGGGCGTCATTTTTTCATCAGGCCGATGCGCATTTGATGACGCGCGGTGGTCATCTCGACGTTGCTGTCCTCGGCGGATTTCAAGTTTCCGAAAAGGGCGACCTCGCCAATTGGAAAATTCCCGGCGCGCGAGGCTCGGGTGGAATTGGCGGCGCTATGGACATTGCCGCGGGCGCGAAAGTTCTGATCGTCTGCATGGAGCACACCAGCAAAGACGGCGCTCCAAAAATCCTCAACCAATGCACCTATCCGCTCACGGGCCTTGCATGTGTGGATGTGATTGTGACGGATTTAGCGGTGATCGACGTTAGGCCCGAAGGATTGTTCTTGCGCGAGATGGCGCCCGGCTGGACAAAAGAAGAAATTCAAGCGCAAACCGGCGCGAAGTTAATCTGAAGTTAATCTAGAGTTACAACCTCGCGTTTCAAAGACCTTATGGCAGCGGCAACTGGCAATGCCGGCCATCGTCATTTACTATCCGAATAGAACACATGAAACGTGGCTCCGCGATTCTTATGGTGCTCGTCGCCCTCATAGGCCTGATCTTTGCCGTGGGTGCTTCCATCTTGCACAATGGCCTCAGCGCGCGCGCAAATCCCACCAGGGTGGAACAGTCCGTCGCACGCTACCTCTGGCGTCTGTCCATTCCCGCGGGCGCCCGCGCCACGCCCGATCCCCTCGCTCACACACCGGAAAATCTTAAAGATGCACGGCTTCATTTCGCCGATCATTGCGCCGGCTGCCACGGCAACGACGGCAGCGGAGACACGCTCTTCGGCCGCGGGCTTTATCCCAAGCCGCCTGATCTGCGCCACCCCGCCACACAAGACCGCTCCGACGGCGAGCTTTTCTGGATCATCGAAAATGGCGTGCGTTTTACCGGCATGCCGTCATTTTCCGATCACCGTATGCCCGAGGAGTCGTGGAAACTGGTTCAGTTCATCCGCCACCTGCCGCAGCTCACACCAGAGGAGCGGCTGGAAATGTCGCGTAACAATCCCAAAAGTCCCGCCGACCAGGAAGAAGATAAACAGGAGGATGAGTTCTTAAATGGTCCCCCGCAGAAAAAACCCGAAATACAAAATCCGCGCCGATAATGTATTCTTTCTTTGGCTGTGTCCTGGGGGTTTTATGAAACGCAGATTCTTCGCACTTCTATTCTCGTTCGCATTTCTTGCCGTGGCAGCATCGGCCCATGGCGACAAAAAGCACGTCATCGGCACCATCCAAAAGGTGGATGCCAGCTCCGTCACCGTTAAAACCAGCGACGGTAAATCCGTAGAAGTGAAACTGGTAGCGTCAACGGCCTACGTCAAACGAGTCGATACCGTCGACAAACCGGCCACGCTTTCGGACCTGGCGGTGGGTGAAAACGTGGTAGTCCACGCTACTCCGAAGGGTGACGACCTGGAAGCCGACCAAGTCAGATTCTCGACGGCGGCCGCCGCGCGGCCTGCCTCACCAAAATCACAGCCCTAGATTCTGGCATTCCCGATTTCGCGCTGTCTACTCGTAGAGCACATGGCAGGAGTGCGTTTTTATCACCAGCCACACCCCGCGATTTACTTTCAGGTCCAGCGCTCGCTTTGCACCCGGCGTCAGGTGCACGGTGAAAATGACGTCTCCGTCCGGAACCGTCGCGACCTGCGCGACAAAGGTCGTGCCACGCTGCTCCAGCGAAAATATCCTGCCAGCCATCACGTTACGCGCGCTGAGTCCGCGCGGCTGCTCGATCGCCAGCAAAATATCTCCCGCGCGAATCGCCAGTTTCACGCTGCTTCCCACTTCTCTGTAGCCCAGTGGAGTCTCAATCTCACAGCCGCTTTTATCCAACCGCACACGCATCACGCCGTCCGCTTCCCGCAGTTCGGTGACTTTTCCGCTTAGCAAATTCTCGAACCCTGCCGCCTGCGCGATTGAGGAACGCCTTGGCGATTCCAGGATTTCAAGCGGCGTTCCCGCCCCGCTCACTTTTCCTTGATCAAGCGCAATGACCCGCTCGCCCAAGGCGTCCACTTCGATGCGGCTGTGCGTCACATATAGGATGGGGATTTTTTGCGCCGCATTCCACGCGCGCAAATCATCCATGATTGCTTTTTTCAAGCCCGCGTCCAACGCCGTCAGCGGTTCGTCGAGCAGTAACACTCTTGGCGACGTTGCCAGCGAGCGCGCCAGCGCCACCCTTTGACGCTCTCCGCCGGACAATTCATCCGGCCTGCGCGTCCTCAATTTTTCCACACGAAACGCCTCCAGCATCGCCGCCACGCGCTGCGCGCGCTCAGCCGCACCCAAATCCGCCAATCCGTAAGCCACGTTTTGCGCTGCGGTCATGTGCGGAAACAGCGCCAGGTTTTGGAAAACATATGCGATTTTTCTGTGCCGCGCCGAGACGTCCACCCGCCGCTCCACATCCAGGAGCACTTCGTCACCCGCGGAAATGCGTCCCGCGTCCGGCTGCGCCAGTCCTGCGATGCAATCCAGCAGCGTGGATTTTCCGGCTCCCGAAGGGCCAAACAAAATGGTGATTCCGGGGAGCGCTTCGACATCTACGTCGAGAAAAAATGGGGAACGTTCCGGTCCAGAGCGCGCTTTGCGCACTCGCACTGCAAGCGCCGCCGGAATTATCTCGCTGCCCACGAAGCCCACAAGTTCCGGCCCACCTTGCGGTTTACGCCATACACCACCGCCAGCACCGTGAAAGAAATCATCAGCAGCAGCAACGCCATGTGATTGGCCTCGGCGTATTCCAGGGACTGTACGTGGTCATAAATTTCAATGGAAACAGTGCGTGTGACGCCCGGCAGATTTCCTCCCACCATCAGCACCACGCCAAATTCTCCCAGGGTATGCGCAAAACTGAGAACCACCGCCGTCAATATCCCGGGCCAGGAGAGCGGCACAATTATTTTCGCAAAAGTACGCCAGCGGCTCGCGCCCAGGACCGCGGAGGCGTCCAGCAGCCGCCGATCAATCGCTTCAAACGAAGCAATCAAGGGCTGCACGGCAAAGGGAAGACTGTACAGTACGGAGGCAAACACCAATCCGCCGAACGTGAATGCCCATCCGCGATGAAAGACCGCTTCCGAAAGTTTCCCGATTGGCCCGTGCGGACCGAGCGCCACCAGAACGTAGAATCCCAGTACCGTCGGGGGCAGCACCAGCGGCAAAGCTACAACTGCTTCCAATAAAAACTTGCCGCGCCAATTCCAGTACGCCAGCCAATACGCCAGCGGCATCCCGATCAGCAATAAAATAGCCGATACGCACCCGGCCAGCCGCAAGGATAGAAGTAGCGGGTCCATAATTTTTCTGAAAGCGATTCAATTACGCAAAGGTTTTCCGGTCTTTAAAGTGTGCGCAATGCGCGCCTGCGTTTTCTTTTCTCCGCACAACGAAACAAACGCCTCGCGTTCCAGATCCAGCACATACTGTTCGCTCACCAACTGCGGCGAACTCAGCGCTCCCCCAGCCAGAATATTCCCCAGCTTGCGTCCCACGTGCGCGTCGTAATCCGTCACATAACCGCCTCGGTGCAATATGTGAATGGCCAGTTTCGCGCCGGATAAAAATTGTTCGCCGAGCACTTTGATCTGCGTGGTCTGCGCGCCTTCCTGCCAAGTGGCGGCTTTCGCGCGGTAACCGTTGCGCACCAGCGCCAGAGCGGCCTCCTTGGCATCGCCAACCACGCGGTCGCGATTCATCGAAACGCCATCCTCGCGGCGCAAATATCCCAGCTCGCGGCATTCTTCCGCGCTGGTGCCCACCTTAGCCATGGCGATGGTTTCAAACACCGGCTTCATGGCGTGAAATAAATCGAGATCTTCCCCGCCGCCGGCGCGCTCATTCGCGCGG
>JALYLI010000006.1 GCA_030774335.1 Acidobacteriota bacterium
TTAAGTACTAAACTAGTAACATTATGCAGACATGTGGATTACTTCCGAGTGGCCCGTCATCCGCCCAGAACCCACGATGAATCTTGCCGATCAGGTGGGACGCCGAGCGGATTGCGACGGCATCTTAGGGCATCTGGGGAGTGCCGGTATGGAGGCTCTTTGCAATCCAATCGGCACGAGGCAAACCACAACAGGAAAGAGCCTTCAGCTCCTTCTCTACGTCATACTCCACGCGTCGGATCGTTGGGCTCCGCCCATCCAACAACAGGTAGGAGGCGCGGCAATCGCCGTCATACGAAAGGCTAAGGCTGCCCGTGTTGACGACAAGCCTTTCGCGAACCTGTGGGCTTGCAACGCTCCGAACGTAGGGACGATGAATATGCGCGTAGACGGCAATCCGCTGGCCTAGCGGTCCGTAAACGGATTCCAGCTCAGCATCGCTCGCTTCTGATGTCGGAGCGCGCCAAGGACTCTCGGGACTGGCGTGCACGAGCGCCATCGGACCCTGAATCTGAACGCGCGGCAGCCCGCGCAGCCACGCGATCCTCTCTTCTCCCAGCATGGTACGGGTCGCCGCCGCCATCTCACGGATCGCCGTCCAAAGAGAGGGCGGCGCCGACGATTGGCTCGCAAACTCCTCCAGCGACTCGGGCCGGAAAAGCATTTCATCAGTGTTGCCCACCACACCTTGCCAGCCGAGATCACGAATGCGATCAACAATCTCCACGGGGCTCGCACCAGCGTCTGCGAGATCCCCGCCGTGGAGAATCAAGTCGGGAGAGGTTTGTCGCAGATCCGCCAGAACTGCTTCAAACGCTGTTCGATTCCCATGGATGTCGGATAGGATTGCGATACGCATCATGAAATTCTAGGGCCTGGCGCCCTCCAGAGGAAACTCCTGTTGTTCGCGGTTGGTCGGCAAATCGGAAGTTATTCTGAAATGGGTCAGTGCAGCCACTCTGCTAAAATCGATATGTGAACTCGGACTACCCGGCCACCATGGGCCCAAGCCTCGCCCATCCAGGTCCATCCCATCAAATCCTTAGATCCCGTCGAGGTCCAAACAGCCACTATCGGCTCCGCTGGCAGCCTTCAGTTCGATCGCGCCTGGGCCGTTTATACCCTTGACGGCCGCCTCGTCAACGCCACACGTGTGCCCGCACTGCACCTGGTCCGCGCTGACTACGGGCCAAATTTCGCAAACGTCACGCTATCGGCCTTCGAAAATCGGCGCAATCTCGACCCAGCTACTTTTGTATTCCCTACCGACACCGGACCTGCCGCCGCATGGTTCAGCGAATATCTTGGACAATCCGTAATGGTTCGTCACGATGCTAACGGTATCCCTGATGACTTGATTGCTAGCGGGCCAACCATTATCTCCACCGCTTCACTCAGTGCGGTCTGCGCTTGGTTCCCCGGAATGACCATTCCCGAAGCTCGCCTGCGGCTCCGCGCAACACTCGAGATCGTTGGCATTCCAGCTTTTTGGGAAGATCAACTTTTCGGGTCTGAAATTCGCAGTGTGGTGCGGTTCCGCATCGGCGAAGTCGCTTTTGAAGGCAGTTATCCGTGCATCCGTTGTCCCATTCCGGCCCGCAATCCGCACACCGGCGCCGATACCCTAGGCTTCTAAAAACGTTTCGCTCAATTGCGCCACGCGAACCTTCCATCTTGGTCTCACGCCGAGCGTTTCGAGCATTTCTACTGCCTGGCCACCAACACCCGTGTGGCTTCCACCGAATCTGGCAAACATCTCAGCGTTGGGAATGCCCTAACGTTAATTTGAAAATCGAATCTTACGTAATAACGGTCTCTGACCCGGTACGGGCTTTCGTTTTGTGACGCTTATTCGATCTTCGAATCGCCAACGCTGAAGACCTCTCAGAAGATAATCCAGACTCTTTTAATGAATATTCACCCGAGCCTCGTAATTTGTTGCATTCGCGCCTGCAGACGAATAAACGGGTTTCGGTTACCTCGCGGCTGGGGCCGATTGTCACTTCGTCGTCGTAGGTGCGTCCACGAGCGCCTTCCAAACGCCATCCGATTGCTTACCCCAAACCACCACGTACTGCGCTTTTACCGTTTGAGGCTGTCCTTTTTTGTCGTTCATAGTTAATTGATATTCCCCGATTTCGTAGGCCAAGTCTCCAGCGCGTGAAACTTCGATCTTCGCTGGGGCGAACGTCAACGCAAATCCGGGAGTTGCCATCAAACCCGTCCATGCTTTCTGGAGCGCCTCATTGCCAGTCGCCAGCGGTGCACCGGGTGCTAGTAGTGAACCACCGTCTGCGTAGAACGAAGCACTCTGCTTTGCATCTTTCTTTGCCACGGCCTTCAGCCAATCGGCGTCAATCGCGCGAATCGCGGATTCTTCGGCAGCGCGGTTGTCAGGTAGTGTTGTCGGATGTGACTGCTGGTTGCCTCCGCTGCAGGATGCGACAGTAATCAGGGCGAACGCCAGAAATACCTTTGGAAACAACGAACAAAGTTTCAGCATCGGAATATCCTCCCGGGGATGGAAAGGCTCGACATAGAAGCAACCACAGTGCGCCGAACAATACAATCGAAGTGGCGGGCCGCCAAGCATGCGACAACCCCCACGGAATACATCCGGAATCTTCCCGCGCGTTCACCAATTGTCGTAGGCTGCGAGCAAATCTGTCGTACCGATACACAACGACTGCGTCAACAGGTGAAAGAGCGTAAAGCAATCCCCAGATGCATGTTCCTCTTTTATATCGCTCACGGACCTTTGAGATGCCGTGCCCCTTTGTCGCATTCTCCGTTGGCCAGACCTTCAGAAAATCTTTCTCAGAAACTCAGCCGCGCCGACAATTGGAATGTTCGCGATCCTGTACGGGGAGCGATCGCGAGCGGAGACCCAAAAGTGGGGTTCGGAGTCGCTAGATAAACCGAAACAGTATCGTCGGGCTGACTGGTGGTGTATTGAACGTTGTCGATGGCGTTCTGCTGAAAGTTGGAATGATTGAACAAGTCGAAAGCTCGGCCATACGTTTCAGATGCATGCGTTCTGCCAACGCGAACGTGCGGCCTACGCTGAAGTCCACAACTTCGGTTCCGGGACCGCGAAACCCGTTAAAGGTTTCTCCGGGCACAACAGAGCAATTAATGGCGAACTGTCGAACACCGCGGTGTAGGGCCTGCAGGTAGCCAGCGTGACGACTGAAGCGAAGGTGAAATTCCTTAAGGGGTGAGCGGCCCCAGTTTTTTAGTCCACATCGAAGGTTAGTTTCCGGCAAAATCTAACACCTTGAGGAAGGGCGATTTGCCTGAAGCAGAAGCGATTCACTGTCGAACAAATCGTCGACCCAATTGGCGAGCCATTTCCGGGTCCAGAGAAATAGGCCATTATGGTTCACCCATCTTGACACTCTCTCTACCCGTGTTGTCAGCAGGCAGCGCGTGAGACTGCGCGCTATGGCCACCACGTACTCCACCTCTATCATCCCGCAATACGTCCGATTTCGCTTATCCTTGACACCCGCGGAAATAGGAGGTAAAAGTAACCATTCGAAACTAGTCGAAACCTACCGAGTTACGGGCTTTTCGATTGGAGGCGCTATTAAAATCCCCGCGCAACGCAATGTTTCGTTGCCGCTGATAGCATGGACCGTTATCGCCTTGCTTTGCGGCGTCAGCTCGCGAGCGCAGTCAACCTACACCGGTCAGTTATCCGGTGAAGTGACTGACTCTTCCGGTGCGGTCATCGCCGGTGCCAAAGTCACAATTACCGACGCTGCCACCAACGTCCAAGCTACCGCAACAACGGACGCCAGAGGGCTATACGTGCTAACGAGCTTGCGTCCGGCAACCTATACGATTTTGGTGGAGGCTCCGAATCTCGCATCAGTGGAAAGAAAAGATGTGGTGCTGGCGGTCAGCCAACAGGCCAATTTGAATTTCACTCTGTCTCCCGGTTCGGTAACTACTAGCGTGACGGTCTCGGATCAGGCCCCACTGCTGGACACCGGCAACGCTTCACTCGGCACCGACGTCACCAACGAATATGTTCGTGACATCCCGTTGATCAATCGCAGTTTTTTCGGGCTGGTGTTTCTCTCTGGCGGCGTTACCGAGACTGCCGGGCAGGGTACCCAGGATTCCTATCCTTCCGGAACCAACTTTGTCTCCAACGGGCAACGTAACTCCACTGCGGAAGTGCGCGTTGATGGCGCTCTTACCAGTGCGCCGGAGCAAGGGGAAGGCGCAACCACTAACGTCTACTATCAGCCCTCGGTAGAAATCGTTCAGGAATTCAAGGTCGAAAACAACAGTTTCTCTTCCGAGTACGGCAGCAACGGCGGGACCGTCGTTAATATCGTGCTAAAAGAAGGTGGAAATAAATTTCATGGCAGCGGCTGGTGGTTCGGCCAGCGGTCCGCGCTCGATGCCAACGAATTTTTCAGGAACGCGCAGGGAATTCCAAATCCGGATCACGCGCGGGATCAATACGGTTTTTCGTTCGGCGGACCCATCAAGAAGCAAAAAACATTCTTCTTCGTCGATTTCGAAAAGACGCGGGAAGGCAGTCCCACCGACGTAAGCGCTTTCGTGCCCACGACTGCGGAGCGCAACGGAGATTTTCGCAACACGCAAGTAATCTGCACGGATAGTTCCTTCGGATGCACTTTGGGGCAGCCGACGGTGCAGCGAATTTTCAATCCCTTCAACCTGGATGCCAGCGGTAATCGCTCTGACTTCACCGTCCCCAACGTCATTGATGCAAATCTGATTGACCCCATCGGCCAGAAAATCATCAATCTATATCCGCAGCCAACGGATGCCAACGCCGCCCCCGGAGATTTCAATTTTCATACTGCATTTGTTCCCAAGTTCAGCGTCCGGCAATATGACATCAAGCTGGACCATCACTTCTCCGAGAGTCACCGCATTTCTGGACGGTTCAGCAATCATCACGACTCTTTTTCCGCACCCACCATTTTTGGAGATGGAGATTTCAACGACGGATTGATCGCCACCACCGATGTGCACAACGTTTCCATCGAGGATAACTGGAGTCCCAAGCCGACCATTGTGTGGACCAATCGTATCGCGCTTGATCGTGCCGTCGCTCCCGTAAATGAAGATTACCCTAAGGTCTCCACGGTCTTCGATCAGCCTGGCGATCAGATTCTCGCGCAAGCCAATGGTCTCGACCGCTTTCCGACCATACAAATGGATAACATTTCGACCTCTCTATTCGATCAATGCTGCACGGATACGGGTTTTGCGCACACCCTGGTTTCCTACGGGTCTTCGCTATCCTGGGTAAGGGGCCGCCAGATATGGAAATTCGGCTTTGAGCAACGCTACTTCTATAATAATTTCTCCCAACCGCAAAGCCCTACGGGCCTTTTCCATTTTTCTCAGGACGTAACCGCCAGCCAAGTAAACCCTGATGTTCCCAATCCATTTGAAGGCGATTCTTTCGCCGGGCTGCTCCTCGGGTATGGCGATCCTTTTAGCTCTAGCCTCACAGTTGCCCATTCTGTAGCTAACAGGTCCAAGGAAACTGCTTTCTATTTTCAGGACGACTGGAAGGTGACATCCAAGCTGACATTAAATCTGGGAATGCGCTACGAGTGGAGCACGCCTTACGATGAACGTAACAACCAGATTCAGTTCAGCGACTTCGCAGGCGACAGTGGCATCGCGGTGCCCATCGTCGTCCCAGGCCTGGTCAACACCACCAGCAATCTTCCCGGCTCCACTGTCTTTGCGAGCTCCAACCGCCGCAACATGCGGGTAGACCGCAACAATTGGGCGCCGCGTCTCGGTTTTGCTTATGCCATGAACCCTAACACTGTAATTCGCGGTGGTGCGGGCATTTATTACGGCTTAAACGTGGCCACAAATTTCCAATTTGCCGGAACCGCTTTCGGCGCGGCCAATCCGATTCTTTTTACCAAAGATAACTTCCAGACTCCGTTTGCGACTCTCGCCAATCCTTTCCCTGTCGGTTTCGCTCAGCCGCAAGGACAAAAATATGGCACCGCCGCCCTCTGGGGCTTCGGCAACAACAATAGTCTAGATACCGGCAAGGCCCGCAACGCGGAAATCTATCAATGGAACCTGGGAGTTCAGCACCTGTTCCCAGGGCAAATAGTTATTGGTGTGGACTATTCCGCCAGCCGCAGCACGCATCTTCCTTACAGCTCTTTCTCAGGCACGGCTAATCGAAACTTTTTATCATCCTCCATACGCAACCAGATTGTTAACGGCAATCTGGCCGTTTGCAACGGCCTCGGACCCAGCGATTGCCTGGCGCAGCAAGTAGCAAATCCATTTCAGCCCCTTTTCGTTCCTGGGCCAAGTCAGATATTTAACGAACCCAGTTCTATCTATAACGACGACACCATCCCGCTCGTCAACTTGTTGCGCCCATATCCTCAATTTGACGGTCCCTTCAGCGGGTTGACATTGTTGAGCGCCAGCGCCGTTTACCATTCCCTTCAGGTGCGTTTCCAGAAACGGCCGAGCCATTACATAAGCTTCGAGGGCAACTACACCTACTCCAAAGCTATTGACGATTCCTCGGCGGGCGCGAATTCGTTTATTACAAACAGTTTGAGTTCCGGCAACCCCCAAGAACTGGACAATCTCCGGGCCGAACGTTCCATCAGCGCCAATGACGCCACACATCGCATGGTTCTTGCGACTATATTTGAGCTACCTGTCGGGCGGAACCGCTGGATCGGCCGAGATATGAATCGAATCGTTGATGTATTCGTAGGAGGGTGGTCGCTTTCCACAATTCTCACTTTTCAATCCGGGACGCCCATCAGCCTGGTGTCTGGCGGTAGCCTGCAGGACGGCACGCAGCGTCCTAATGTGACCTGCCCCCAGGTTTCTTCGGGAATCAGTTATCACGCAGCGGCCGCCACTGGCGCCTCAATATTCAATCTGGATTGCCTGGACAGTCCTGGCGATCAGGTTGCCGGAAATGCGCCTCGTTACTTTTCGAATCTTCGCAGCGACGGAATACAAAATCTGGATGTCTCTTTTAGCAAGGAGTTCGGCATCCGCGAGAGAATGAAGCTCCAGGTCCGCGGCGAATTCTTCAATTTCACGAATACTCCGAGATTTGCAATCCCCGATACCACGCTGACAGACGCCGAATTTGGACAGGTTAACTCTACACTCGGCTCGCCACGCGTCACGCAATTCGGCATACGTTTCGAATTCTAGGATTGCTCATGTGTCATGCGCGAACTTCTTTTCTGGCAGGCATATTACTGTTCGGCTTCGCCGCGCTGTGCGACGAACGTGATCAGAATTGGACCAACTACGTCCGTATCGGCGCGTACGGCTTGCGCTCGAACAATGCCGAAGCGATCGGTCGCGACGCGCGAGCCAGCGGAGTGTTCGGCATCGAGGTCGATAACGACATAACCGGCAGGTACGAAAGTTTTCTCGATCCCACCGACAAATTAAAAGCCATCCGAGCCATCGCGGAACAAGCGCATAAAGCTGGGAACAAGAGTTTCGTTTACATCGCCGGCACAGAATGCATCACCGCCCACGCCGATAAATCGCAACACACCCTCGCCAAAGATCATCCCGACTGGTTGCAACGAAAAATCACCGGGGAGCCGGCCATGTTCACATCCGGCGCGGCCTTCTGGATCAGCCCTGGAGATGAAGATGTATGGGTCAGCCCGTACGCTGCCGAGTGGCGCAAAATTTATATGGAACGCGTGCGACAAATCGCCGCTACCGGCATCGATGGAATTTACGTGGACATTCCCTATTGGATGACGCATTTCGATGGCTGGGAAAATACCTGGGCCAGTTTCGATGATCATACCGTGAACGCTTTTAACCGCAGCACCCGGCTCGATGCCCGGCATGATCTGAAGATCGGGGATTTCTCCGATCAAAATTTTCGCAAGTGGATCGACTTCAGAATTACCACCCTTACAGATTTTGTAAGCGAAATCAGCCGCACCGCGCGCAGCGTAAACCCCGCTATTATGACCATCCCGGAAATTTATCCGGGTATCGAGGAAGAAGCCGTGCGCGTGGGCGCGGATGTTTACGAGATGTATGGCGTAGTGGACGCCATTGCCCATGAATATGAATTCGGCAGCGGCGACCACATGGCTTCAAGGCGCTCGCAATTGGATTGGTTGCTTTACCAGGTGGGCATGCTCTCGTTCCGAGCTTTTGCCGGGAATAAAGCTACCTGGGTGCTGAATTATTCCTGGGATGGCGATAAAGATGTGCCGCCGCAAGAACCCATGAAGAATCTCGCGATGTCGCAGGTGATGGCGGGAGTCAATTTCTGGGACGCCCCGGGCCACACCATGGCTGGTTCCAACGACCCAAAAACGCGCGCGGAAATATTTCACTGGCTTGCTAAACACGAAAAAATATTTTATTCACCGCGTAGTCCCCTGCATCCGGTAGGAGTTTATTTCTCACCGCGAAGCAGGAATTACGACAGCGCCGGGTTTTTGCCCTCCTATCGCGGTGCTTTGTCGCTGTTGCTGCAGAAGCATCGCGAGTTGCAAGTCGTGACACCACGTAATTTGGCCGAGTTTCGCGGTGCGGTTCTGATGTTGCCAAATGCGAGTGTCCTAAATGATGATGAGAAATCTAAGCTTCGGCAATTTGTGGCGAACGGCGGCCGTCTGGTCGTCACTGGAGTCGATGCCACCGGACTAGGGGAAGTAAAGGGCGTAACCCGCTTTGCAGAAT
>JALYLI010000007.1 GCA_030774335.1 Acidobacteriota bacterium
GTACCAGGCCCTCAAAAGCTTGGGAAAAACTACGGAGTTGGTCGTATACCCGGACGAATACCACGAGTTCTCCACGCCGTCGCATATAAAGGACCGGCTGGAGCGTTACATCGCCTGGTACAACCACTATGTGAAAGGCGACTCCGCGCCTGCGCGGCCGCCCGATCAACCAAAAACCAAAACCGCGGGAGAGTAGAAAAGGGTCTATTTGTCAGTTGGCGCGACGACCGAATCTCCAGTTTGGTGGTCTTCAATCTGGAATTTAAGGAATTTGTGAATCGCTGCCAACGCTTGCGGGTCGGAAGTCCGAATCAGAACCTGCCCCCCTCCCGGCGTTTCCGAAAAAGTATAAGAAATTTTCCCTCTGAGGTTCTTCATTTCCGGCACTCCCGGCGGCGTGGTGTCATGCACAAACATGGGAATGTCGAAGTCCGCGCTCGCGAACGCGTGAACGATGTGTTTGAGGTGGTGCCGGATGCTGTCGCGACTCGCCTCGTCATGCAAGCCTTTGGCGGCCACTTGAATCGCTCCGCCATTCGCTTGAATCAGAAAGTGGTGCGCGGTTGCCGATTGTGAGAAGCCCATCCCCACTGCGCCCCGCTCCTTCATGTGCGTGTGGCGCTCTTGAATGGGGCATAAACGCATGTCGTGGATCGGGACTGCGGGATTTTTCTCTTTGGCGGATTGTGATTGAAGAAATGCCGGCGTTGCTGCCAGATACCATACTGTCGCCATCACAACGATCATGTTCATCGAACCCTCCTGACTTTAGACGTGTGGGACAATTTAGCGCTGATAATAATTGCGTAATTTCAGCAATACCGACACGGGCGTTGCTTGCACGCATCGCACGCGCTATCCTCCCTAACTTCCCGGAGGATTGTAGATGCCCAGAGTGCTGATCACTTCCGTTGGAGTACTGTGTGCCGCGCTATGTTTTAACGTGGCCGCGAGGGATGCGTCCCCTCGGGCTAGGGGCGCGACCTCAGAAATGTCCGCGACAGCAGGACCCGTCGGCGACTTTTTTCGCGAGATGCGCTGGCGCTGCATCGGCCCGTTTCGCGCGGGCCGCACCGTGGCCATCAGCGGCGTGGTACATCAACCAAACGTTTTTTACATGGCTGCGGTCAACGGCGGTGTGTGGAAGACCACCGACTTCGGCAATACCTGGACTCCGATATTCGACGATCAACCGACTGGATCGGTGGGAGCGTTGGCGGTCGCAGAATCTGATCCCAACGTGATCTACGTGGGCAGCGGCGAAGGTCTGCAGCGACCTGATCTTTCCACCGGTGACGGAATTTACAAATCAACGGACGCCGGAAAGACCTGGACGCATCTGGGTCTGCGCGACGCACAGCAGATCGCTTCCATCGTGGTGGATCCGCAGGATTCCAATCGCTTGTTCGTCGCGGCCTTAGGGCATCCCTATGGGCCGAATTCCGAACGTGGGGTTTTTCGTTCCACGGACGGCGGGCAAACTTTCCAAAAAGTTTTGTACCAGGACGAAAATACCGGCGCGGCCGATCTGGCTCTTGACCCTTCAAATCCCCACATCATGTACGCCGTGCTGTGGGCCGCTCGCGTCGCTCCTTGGGAAATTCGCAGCGGAGAATCTTTTGTCGCGGCCGGCAGCGGTCTGTTCAAGTCCACGGATGGTGGCGACACCTGGCACCCGCTTACAAGCGGGCTGCCCGGCCCCGATGACGGCCTTAGTCGAATGGGCATTGCTGTTTCAGTTAGCCAGCCGAATCGCCTGTACGTCACCGTCGAGGCCAAAAAAAACGCCGGCATCTATCGCTCTGACGACACGGGAGCAACCTGGAAACAAGTCAACTCCGACCGCCGCATCGGTGGCCGCGGCCCCGGCGCGATGGGCATCGCGGTGGCGCCAGACAATCCCGACGCGGTGTACGTGGCCAACACTTCCTCCTGGAAATCCACCGACGGCGCGAAAACATTTGTAGGTTTTAAGGGCGCTCCGGGCGGCGACGATTATCAGCGCTGGTGGATCAGCAAGGAAAATCCGAAAATTATCGCGCTGACTGCCGACCAGGGCGCGGTCATCAGCGTGAACGGGGGTGATACCTGGAGTTCCTGGTATAACCAGCCAACCGCGCAGTTTTACCACGTCACCACCGACAACCGTTTTCCCTACTGGGTTTACGGAGCCCAGCAGGAAAGCGGCTCCGCAGGCACCGCGAGCCGCAGCGATTACGGGGAGATTACTTTTCGCGAATGGCATTCCGTCGGTGTCTTCGAATATGGCTACATTGCTGTTGATCCGCTCGATGCCAATTTTCTTTATGGCGCGCGCCTGACGCGCACCAACCAGGCCCTCGGCGAAGTAGCCGATGTAACTCCCGAGTCGGTGCGCCGCGGCGAATATCGCTACGACCGGACGCTGCCGGTGGTATTTTCACCGCTCAATCATCGCGAACTTTTCTTTTCCGCAAATGTTCTGTTCAAAACGCTCGACGCCGGTAAAAGCTGGCAGGTAATCAGCCCGGATTTATCACGCGCATCGTACGCCACGCCGCCAAATTTAGGCGTATTTGAGGCTTCTGACCCGGAAAAGGGCAAACATCGCGGCGTGATTTACGCGGTGGCCCCTTCCTTCAAAGAACCCAATACCATTTGGGCCGGCACCGACGATGGCTTGATCCACATTACTCGCGACGCCGGCAAATCCTGGCAAAACGTTACGCCGCCACAGCTGACCCCGTGGAGCAAAGTCTCCATGATCGAAGCCGGTCACTTCAATGCCGGTACCGCCTACGCGGCCATTAATTCTTTCCGCCTGGATGATCTCCGCCCGCATGTCTATCGCACTCGGGACTTCGGGAAAACCTGGGAGGAAATTAACAAGGGCCTTGCCGGAAATGCTCCGGCCAATGCTGTGCGCGAAGACCCCGTCCGCAAAGGCTTGCTTTTCACCGGCACGGAAACATCCGTTTATGTCTCGTTCAACGATGGAGACGACTGGCAACCGCTGCAATTGAATCTTCCCCACACCTCCATGCGCGACCTCGCGATTCATGGAGATGATCTGATCGTCGGAACCCATGGTCGATCTTTCTGGATTCTTGACGACATCACACCGTTACGGCAGTGGGCTCCGAAAGTCGCCCAAGCGCCTGCACATTTGTTCGCGCCGCAGACCGCTGTACGTTTCCGCTGGAATCGCAACACGGATACGCCGCTTCCGCCCGAAGTTCCCGCCGGCCAGAATCCGCCGGATGGCGCCATCATTGACTACTCGCTCGCGGCGGCTGCGAACGGCGAAGTAAAGCTCGAAATCCTCGATTCGCAAAATCGCCTGGTGCGCAGCTATGCCAGTACAGACAAGCCGAAATCGATGGAGAGAATCGCGGCGGAAAATCCGATACCAATGTATTGGGTGCGACCGCAACAAATTCTGTCGGCGGAAGCGGGCTTTCACCGCTTTGTATGGGATATTCATCATCCGGCTCCAGCAGCGCTCGACCACGAGTTTCCGATCTCGGCGATCTATCGCAACACACCTGAGTTGCCAGTTGGCGCATATGCCATGCCTGGGACCTACACTGTCAAGCTAAGCGTGGAAGGGAAAACGTTCACTCAGCCCCTGACACTCAAAATAGATCCGCGTATCAAAACTCCCGACGCCGAACTTCGCGCCCAGTTTGAAATGGAAAGTGGTTCCGTCCGGGGAATGAATGAAAGCTTCAAGATGCTGTCAGAAGTGCGCTCCGTTCGAGAGCAGGTGGACGAGCGTGCAGCAAAACTGGGCTCTGACATCTCCACGCTCCACGACTCCATCGCGGCACTAAAGAAGCAACTTGCTGAACTCGAGGGGGGCGCACAAAGCAGCTTTTTTGGTGTCCCGTCAAGTGGCAAGCCGCAGGAGAATTTTTCGACGCTGAATCAGCACTTCGGGAATTTGCTGGCGGTCGCCGACAGCGCCGACGCCGCACCAACCACTCAGGCGCAGACCGTGTATCGCGAAGTGATGGAAGCTTTGCAAAGATTGCGCTCGCAATGGACGGCCATCCGCGATAAACAAATTCCAGAGCTAAACGAAGCCTTGAGAAAGGCCGGCCAGTATCCCATCGACGTAAACCAGCCGCCCCGCGAAACTCCCAGCAACATCGGCGCCGGAGACGACGAGCCGTAAGTTTCCTCTTACAGCGATCTATGCAATGTTTGGTCTATGGTCAGACTATGGTTGTACTATAATCCCACTTGTGATACTCTTCGCCTCAGTGGAGTTCAGGAGTTCTTCGTGGAAGAAATGGCCATCTCGAAATTTAAAGCTACCTGCTTGTCGGTTCTGGAACGCGTTCGCAAGACCGGCGAACCTGTTCTCATCACTCGCTTCGGGCATCCCGTGGCGGAAATCGTCGCGCCTGGTGCACTAAAGCCTATACGCCGCCTGGGAACGATGGCCGGCACAGGTCGCGTCATTGGTGACATTGTCGGTCCCATCAGCGACGAGTCCGATTGGGAAGCCTCCAATAACTGATTCGCACATTCTCGTGACTACTCAAACGAGCGATGCAAAATCATGAAGCTCCTGCTGGACACACACATTTGGATCTGGAGCCACTTGGAGCCCTGGAAAATCACCTCGGAGGTCACCAGGGAATTAGGTGATCCGCACAACGAACTTTGGTTATCACCGATAAGTGTTTGGGAGCTTGTCCTGCTGGTGGAAAAAAAGCGGCTAGAGCTGCATCAAGACCCGGGCGCATGGGTACAGCAGTCCATGCGGGAGCTGGACCTTCAGGAAGCGACACTCACGGCGGCAGTCGCCGACGAATTGCGGTTCACGTTACTCGGATACCGTGATCCCGGCGATCGCTTTCTGGTTGCGACCGCCAAGGTATACGGGTTGACCCTGGTTACCGCCGATCAGCGCCTGCAACAGATTCCCAATATTCAACTTTTGGCCAATCTTTGAGCGGTGAGCCTGGGCGCCCACCTGTTCGCGATTATTTTCCGCCGGCCTTCTGCAGCTCCGTGAGGGCGGCCAGCACTTCTTCGCTGTGGTTCTCGGGCTTCACATCCGTATACACTTTTTGCACCGTTCCGTTGGGGTCGATTAAAAAAGTGCGGCGCGCTGAAAGCTTGGCCACGCCCAGATTCATCACCGAATCGTACGTCGAAGAAACACGGCTGTCAGTATCGGCCAGCAGTTTGAAAGTCAAACCTTCCTTGGCGCAGAACTTCTGGTGGGAATCCGGATCCTGCATGCTCACACCGATGATCACCGCGTGCTTCGCATCGTATTGCGCCTGATCGCGCTGGAAGTTATGCGCCTCGACGGTGCAGCCGCTGGTGAAGTCCTTGGGATAAAAATACAGCACCACCCATTTGCCCTTGTAGTCGTGCAGGGTTACCGGCTTGTTCTCCTGTGAATTCAGGGTGAAGTCCGGCGCAGCCGTTCCAACCGCCGGCGCTTTGTCGCCGGCGCGCGCTACGCGATACCCAACCGCCAGCACAACAACCAGTGCGACAGCGCACAACAGGAAGATCAAGCGACCGCTACCCGCAAATATTTTTGACATCGTCTTTGGCTCCTCTCCATGTTCCTAATCGATTATGCTCCAAATGTACGTTCTCGCGCTGGCAGTTGTGGTCCGACGAAGGCGTAGCCCACCGGCGGCCTGCATTACTGTGGCTGAGTAAACAAACCAAAGCCCAGCCGCACCTGAATGGTGTTGATACCGGGATTGGGTCGCGATATTCCGGCGTTGGAAATATGCATGTAGCGAACCTCCACGCTCCAGTTATATTTGCCGCGCAAAAAATGCGCCCCCAGGGCTCCGCCGGTGGTGAAATTCACGTGCGAAGTGCCCTCCGGCACTTTCGTATTAGTGAACAGCGTTCCGCCGCCAAGATCCACGTAAGGCGCCACACTTCGGTGCGAAGCGAAATTCCATTTCAGCGCGAAAGGATTCACTCCAAAACCATAGGCCGTATTGGTGCGCTGCACCACCACAAAGACCGGCACAACGTCCACGGCGTACTCGAATCGCCCGCGCAAGAATCCAGGCCCATGCGGAGCGGTCAGAATCCATCCATAACGCGCACCGGCATTGAAGACGCCATCGCCTGACTGGCTTCCACTCGTCCCGTGTCCGCCTCCCATCCACAGTTGCAATTCGTGCCCCCCCTGCTGGGGTCCGGACTGGGCGTGCGCACCCGCGCAAGTAAACAACGACACGAATACGGCCAGGGTCACAAATTTAATCACCGCAAATTCTCGCGAGTCGGCATGAAATTCCTCCGCGAAGCTTCGGAAGTCTCGTTAACATACCAAATGTGCCAACAAAGGCGATGCCATTTTCCTCGACGAGAACCGGAACCACTGCTCACGTACTCAAATATGCTTCGTCCTATCCAGAAAGAGACGCATGCTTTGGGTGTCCGCCGCTTTGTTATACAGTCTTGTGCGGCTACTTCGCGGAGAAATCCATGAAAATTGAAGTTCTACAGGGAACGCGCCGGACATCGCGCCGGCTTTCCTTGCTGTTTGTTCTGGGAGCGGCGTTCTTATCGCCCTTCGGCGTGCACGCGCAGACCGTGGATGAAGTCATTGCCAAAAACATCCAGGCGCACGGCGGCATGGAGAAGTTGAAATCCGTCAAGACTATTCGAGCTACTGGAAAGCTAACCCAGGGATCGTTCCGCGCCGGCTTTCTTCAGGAAAACAAGCGCCCCGGCAAGGTGCGGGAGGAAGCCATCATTCAGGGCCTCACTCAAATTCAGGCCTACGACGGCAAGACGGGATGGCAGGTATCTCCTTTTGGCGGCCGCAAAGACGCGGAATTGCTTTCGCAGGATGACCTGAAGGGCCTGACCATTGACGCGGACATCGATGGCCCGCTGGTGGACTACCAAGAGAAAGGCCATCAGGCGGAACTGGTCGGCCACGATTCCGTGGAAGGCACGGATTGCTACAAAGTCAAACTAACGCTGAAGAACGGCGACGTGCGTTACTACTTTCTCGATACCGACTCTTTTCTGGAAATCAAAATGGAAAATCAAAGCAACATCCGTGGCGCGGTGCAATTTACCGAGAATTTCTACGGCGACTACGAACAGGTCGACGGCTTGTTTTTCCCCTTCGCTTTTGAAAATGGAGAAAAGGGTAATCCGAACCGCACGAAATACACCGTCGAAAAGATCGAGGTCAATGTGCCTCTCGACGAGGGACTTTTTTCCATGCCGGTCAGTAAATCGGAAGGTAAAGCCGCCGGCGAGGCGAAACCTCCAACGGGGCCCAGGTAGAGCGGTTTCACGCTCGGTATTGTCGCGTCTTGCATGAGCAACCAATCGCGAAATTCAGTTAAGGACCTCACGAAAATGTCGAATGTGAATCGCTGTTATTTGCTGTCCGCAATGCTGACCGTGGCCGCGCTGTCGCCTGCGCGCCTCCTGGCGCAAGACGTCAAATACGATTCCGATGCGATCTCCGGTCTGGGCGCGCGGAATATCGGTTCCGCAACCATGAGCGGGCGCATCGCCGCCCTCACCGCCGTAAAAGAAAACGGCCGCCTGACGGTTTACGTGGGAGCCGCCAGTGGCGGCGTGTGGAAGTCCGTGAACGGCGGCACCACCTTCAAACCCATGTTCGATAAGCAGACTGCCCAGTCCATCGGCGCGGTTGCCATCGATCCCAAAAATCCCAAAACCATCTGGGCCGGCACCGGAGAATCCTGGACGCGCAACAGCGTTTCCGTGGGCGATGGGATCTACAAATCCACCGACGGTGGCGAAAACTGGACCAACATGGGGCTCAAAGAGTCCGAGCGCATAGCTAAAATTTTAATTGATCCCACGGACAGTAATACTGTGTACGCCTGCGTGCCTGGAAAACTCTGGAGCGATAGCGAAGAGCGCGGCCTGTACAAGACCACCGACGGCGGCAGCACCTGGAACAAAATTTTGAAAGGCGTAAATCTTTCCACTGGCTGCTCGATGATCTCCCTGGATCCGGCCAATCCCAAAACCGTCTACGCGGGCTTGTGGGATTTTCGGCGCAAGGGCTGGAGCTTCCGCTCCGGTGGCGAAAATTCCACCGCCCCTAGCGGCAGCGGATTATTTGTTTCTTCCGACGGCGGCGCCAACTGGAAAGATCTCGACCAAAAGAGCACTCAGGGATTACCCGCGAAACCCTGGGGCCGCGTCGCGGTTTCCGTTGCTCCTTCCAAATCAGGCGTGGTCTATGCGCTCATCGAATCCAATCGCAGCGCACTCTTTCGCTCCGACGACGGCGGGAAAACCTGGCAGGAACGCGACCGCAGCAACTGGATGGTCTGGCGTCCTTTTTATTTCGGCAATCTGATCGTCGACCCCAAAAACGAAAACAAACTTTATAAGCCTGATCTCGTTTTAATCATGAGTGAAGATGGCGGAAAAAGTTTCAGCGTCATTTCACAAAGCGCGCACGGCGACTTCCACGATGTGTGGATCGATCCCGACAATACCGATCACTTGATTGCCGGCGACGACGGCGGCATCTGGTATTCCTACGACGGTGGAAATACCTGGTGGAAGGGTTCCAACCTGCCCATTTCGCAGTTTTACCACGTCAGCGTGGACCAGGCTGATCCTTACCACGTTTACGGCGGCTTGCAGGACAACAGCGTGTGGATTGGCGATTCGCAATACCCTGGCGGAATCACCAATAGCCGTTGGGAAAATCTTTTTGGCGGAGACGGTTTCTGGGCCTTCGCTGATCCGTCCGATCCCAATTATGTGTACGCTGAATCGCAGGGCGGCAATGTGGGCCGCGTGAATCGCAACACCCTGGAAGCCCGCTTTATCAAGCCGGAACCGAATTACGGAGAAGGGAAGTTGCGTTTCAACTGGAATGCCCCGATCCATATAAGTCCCAACGAAAAGGGCGCGATTTATATCGGCGCGCAATTTTTGTTTCGCTCCCGCGATCATGGCCAGACCTGGGAGCGCATCTCTCCCGATCTGACCACCAACGATCCAGAAAAACAGAAGCAGGAAGAATCCGGCGGCGTAACCGTTGACAATTCTTACGCGGAAATGCACACCACCATTTATTCCATCAGCGAATCACCGCGCGAAGGGCAAACCATCTGGGTGGGCACCGACGACGGAAATCTCCAGCTTACGCGCGATGCCGGCAAGACCTGGACGAACGTCGCCGGTAATATCGCCAGTCTGCCCAAGGCCTCATGGGTTTCCTGGGTCGAAGCCAGTTTGCATGATCCGGCTGCCGCGTATGCGGCGTTTGACCGTCACACTTTCGGCGACATGACCCCGCACGTGTACAAAACTACCGACTACGGCAAGACTTGGGCGCCGATCGTAAGTCCCGAAAGTGGAGTGCGCGGATTCGCCCACGTCATCAAAGAGGACACCGTTTCGCCTAACCTGCTGTTTCTTGGTACTGAATTCGGACTGTGGATTTCACTCGATGGCGGCAAGCAGTGGGCGCAATATCACGGACGCGATTTCCCGCAGGTTCCTGTTCGCGATATCGTCGTGCACCCTCGCGATTCGGATCTCGTCATCGCCACCCATGGCCGCGGCATCTGGATCATTGACGACATTTCTCCGCTGCGAAAATTGACTCCCGAAGTCATGGCGCAGGATGCGGAATTTCTTCCCGGCAAATCGCCACAGCAACGCCTCAACGCCAACGGCGGATGGGCCGAAGGCAGCGCCATGTTCACCGGACCAGACTCTCCTGACGCCGCGCTCATCACCTACTACCAGAAGAAGCGCCACATTTTCGGCAAAATGAAAATTGAGATTCTGGATGCGCAGGGCAAAGTAGTCGACACACCTTCGCCCAATAACCGCCGCGGCATCAGCAGGGTCGAGTGGCCCATGAGGCTGAAAGCGCCGCACGTCCCGCCCGCCGCCACCGCCGCGTTTGACGCCAGCCAGGGGCCACGCGTTTTGCCGGGCACGTACACCGTGAAAATGACCCGCGGCAAAGATACCTACACCACCCAACTAAACGTAGGCCTGGACCCCCGCGCCAAATTCAGCGAAGCGGATCGCCGCCTGCAATTCGATGCGGCCATGCGCGCTTACAATTTACTTGGTGACATGAGTTTCGACGTGGATCGCATCAACGGGGTGCATGACGAGTTGATGGATCGCGCTGCGCACTTGAAAGGCGACACGGCTTTTGCCAAGCGTCTCAGTGAAACCGCCCAGAGAGTCGAAGAGCTGCGCCGCAAGATTGTTGCCACCAAAGAAGGTGGCGCGGTTACTGGGGAGGAGCGTATCCGCGAAAAGACCACGACGCTGTACGGAAATATCTTGAATTACGATGGCCGTCCCGCCGACTACCAGATTACCCGTATCGATTCGCTCAAAAGGGAGTTGGACGATGTCCGCAAGGAGTTTGACGATCTCCTGGCCAAGGAGCTTCACTCCGTCAACAAGTCTCTGAAGCAAAAGCGTTTACAATCCGTCGAGCCCCTGTCCAGAAACTCTTGGGATCTCGCTAACACCGATGATAACGGCGGCAGCGCTCCTCCAGCAGGCCGCTGGGAACGCGACTAAAATCGCTCCACACGCATCCGAAACTTAACTGTTTCCCCCGTGTTCTATAGCGTGGCGGTGGGGGAAGTGGAGTCGTTGGCTGGCTGTAGCGAGAAGGCCGCGAGCAGGTGACTCCAGTTCATAGGTAATTTTCAGGTTTCTTTTGCAGCGAGCCGATACCAGCCTTTCTGTTCCGCCCAGGAACCGAGAGCATTCCTCTCTCACCGATTGACGGGACGCCTCCTCCCGAACCGGCAGCAACGTACGCGTTGCGCAGCGCAGTGCGCGTCGTTAGTGAGGGAAACGTGAGCTCTTCTGTACAACACTTCGCCGAATCATCGCCAGCGCACGAACGCCGCCTTAACCAGCGCATTTTTCCTAAATCTTTAATTTATGTAGCGTGCGGCGAATCCAATGGCGGCATGGTTCTGAACGTCAGCGATGACGGACTGGCCATTTCCATGGCCATCTCCGTAGGGGATGAAGCTTATTCGCACTTGAACGTGCGCATGAATGGCTTGCCGCAGAGCATCGAAGTCTTCGGCCGCATGGTGTGGACCACCAAATCCAAAAAGCGCGCAGGCATTCAGCTCATCGATGTCTCTGACACCCAGCGCGAGCAGATCCGTGAATGGATTGGACTTGAAGGGGTGCGTGACGTCAATCTCGTTCCGCGGATTGTCTCGGAGGAAGTTTCCTCAACTCCCGTGGTTACCGCCGATGTGATAAACCCCATGCTTCTCGCTGAGCCGCGTTCCACTTTGCTGGACGCTTTCGGCGGCACGACGCCGGAGTCTTTGGGTCCTCCGCTGCCGGAAGTATTTGCTTCCCAAGCCGCCGCTGCTGCGCCTGAGCCGCTGCCATCTCAAGGATTCGACCTCCGGACCACGGCGTTCCGTGAAAATGAGTGGGACTTGGCTTCCGTCACCATGGTTCCGCGGAAGAAGCCCAGGCCACAAGGCCTCTCGGCCTTCCGGCTGATGCTCCTGTGGATTGCTATCCCCAGTTTTGGAATCGGCATTCTGGTGGTTCGCCGCCCATTGGAGCAATGGCTTTCTCGCGGAAACGCCGTCGGAAAAAATCTTTCCACGAATGCCGCATCCCCGATAGCTTCATCCGTGTCACCCGAAAATTCGCCGGCTGGCCATCAGGCTGCCGTGAAATTTTCCCAGGACATTCCGTCCGGCTTGCCAATCAAGACAGAGCCGCTCCAGGACGATCTGCTCACCGCAAAACCCGCTGGGATTTATCAGTTGGGCGATTCCTCCAGTGCAGTGCTGGATGCCAAACTTTTGAATTCCATGTCCACGCAAGAGGCGCGCGCTTTCAAGCATGTAGCTCCAACCACCGCACTGAGCGCAAAGCCAAGTGGGGTGGACAGGAAGACCAACGAACCACTGGCCAGCACGGATGCACCTCCAATCGATCAGCATGGATTTGTGCCGTCGCCGCCGATTGCTGCCACGCCCGGTTACAAGTCAGTGCCATCGTCGAATCTCCCATCCGGATCCGCGGACCATCAACTGCCAGCGGTCTTAGACAATACAAGCCAGGCTTCAGCTTCAGCACACGCACCGGAGAAGAACTACGGCCACGTCTCGAAAACAATCTCTGTCGATTCCGGAATAGGGGTGGTGGCATCCAAGAATCCAGCGCCCGGCAGCGCTCCCTCTGTTTCGCCGAGCGCTGGTCCGCCAAGCGATAGTGTTCCAAATATTTCCGTAATCGCGCAAAAGCCGGTGACCCTCGCGACCGTACGCGCTAACTCGCCAAATTCCAACGGCTCGATTTCAAGTGCGACTAACGATGCCAACACCATCGCGACCCGCCAAAACGGTTCCGCAAACCGCTCATCTCAATCGACTTCCTCCTATACTGGCAACAGTCCCGGTAACGATGTGGGCAGTGAAGCACGGATTCCGGCTGCAACTATGCCGACTTCGCCTTCGAGTGCCACGACTGTGGCTCCTGTGAATTCTTCGCCTTCCGCTGCTCGGCCATTTACCCCCACTTCCGCGCCAACTTTGGCTCCGGTGTCCGTGGAACCTCCGCTACACGGAATCATGAATGTCACCAGAAACACCGATAAAGCGTTTGTGCTGAAACTTCCTGCGGAGTCTGTTGCAAGCGCGCAGTTCACATCCGTGCGCATGCAAAGATTTGTTATGGTTCCTCAACAGAGCCGCTGGCATCACCATGGTCCTGTTGCGAAATTAATGGTGGGCGAATTGCTCACCCAAGCCCCGCCGGAAAAGCCGAATGCCAAGACTCAGTCGCGTTCAGGCGACACCCTCACCGTCCGTGCGTTTGTGGACAAAAATGGAACCGTGCAGGATTTGAAACCGGTTAGCGGCCGTTTCGCGTTGATGCCGCGGGCGATGCGCGCGGTTCGGGAGTGGCAATTTGATCAGACGCTAGTCGATGGAAAGCCCGTGGAATCTGAGATCAACGTCACCATCGAATATCGCGCCATTAACTAATAATCCGACATCCACAGGCAGTCTCCCATTCAGTTTTCGTACGCCTGCGCCGAGTGCTTCTTGAATAGGATAATAGGACGATTTGCTGTGGCGAACAAAAAGCGAATATGCTAAGTTCTTCCCCTTATGCCTGTCCGCTCCTGCCGCGTCTCCATAAAAGATATGGACGGTGTAAAGCACACTGTGGAAGTCACGGCGGAAACCCTCTATGAAGCCGTGGCGCTTGGCTTGGTGGCGGTCCGTGGCAACGACTGGGTCATGGGCATCGCCCAGGGAATGAATGTTGTCGAAGTATCCGTCGTCGACGTCCCCGTCAGGCACTCCGTGAAGCTCCAGGATTTTAATGCTTGGCTGGAACGTACCGCAGGCGCTCCCCAGGAAGTTTGCAGGCGCCAGCGTATCAAATCCATCCTGGGATTACGTGCGGGTCGCTGACGGATCGCCAGGCATCTCCGGCTGTGTCTGGCTGAGCGGGAAGCTCCGCCCAAATCAGTCCAAAATGCTGCGCCCGGCGCGCGCATCCGCGCATCTTAGAAAATGCCGCACAGTTACGGAGGCCTCTGTCACACTTCGTGCGCGGCCGGGAGTTTAACGGCGAATGATTCGCTGGGCACCTATCTCCACGACCACCTGGCCGGCGCAGCGTACGCCATCGACCTGGTGGAGTTTATGCGCGACTGCCACCAGGACGACGACCTGGGGCCGTTCGCAGCTGAAATCCTGATCGAGATCAAGAAGGATGGCGACACGCTGCGCGGCATCGCCGAACGCGTGGGGGCTAGTGGCAGTACTTTGAAAGAAGCCGCCTCGTGGGTGGGCGAAAAAATCAGCCGTTTCAAACTGGGGCACCATGGAGGTAACGGACTGGCGACCTTCGAGGCGCTCGAGTTGCTGGCTATCGGTATTCTCGGAAAGCGCGCGCATTGGCGGCGGTGGCTTCTTGTGATCCGCGTCTGGCAGGCATTGATTTTGATGTGCTGGCCGATCGCGCGCAGAAACAGCATGACCAGGTCGAACAGCGTCGTGTCATGGCGGCGCCAGGGCGCTGGGATGCGGCAGCGAATCCGGTAACGAGTCCGGCAGTTTTGTTGGCAGGTATGCTCAAAATTCGTCGAACCAGAGGAATAAAGGATTGACCATGCGAAAAGGTACAGTCGCAGGAAGCATTGTGATAACCGTCGGAGTACTTCTGGCGGTTGCCATGTTGCCGCATGTCATCCGCTACATGAAAATCCGCGCCATGTAGTTTGACGGCGCGCAAAGATTAGCGGAGTTTTCAGACGGAGCCGCAAGGATGCCGCTCTGCGTCCCAGTCTATTAGATACTAATTAGATAAACTTCCGAATTATTTCGATGAGGGCGGCCAAAATCAAATAAAAGTACTTGTAATCTCCCGAAACACTTGGTAACTTCCCGCCAAATTGGTATCACCTCGATTCTCGAAGTGGTTTAACCATGAGCATTATCAGGAAACATCAGGCCCTGGGTATCTAAGGCGGACGGCTCTGGCGAATTGTGGTCTAATCACGGAGCCCCGCGGGGGAGGGGATCACATGAAAGTTGGCCGGATCATTTTGGTGATGTTGTTTTCCGCAGTATTAGTCTTCACTCCAAAGTTCACTTGCGCACAAATGGCTGGAACGGGCCAGGTCGTAGGCACGGTCATGGATGCGTCTGGCGCGGCCGTCGCTGGTGCGGAAGTCACGCTGACCGACACCGCCACCAATGAAGCACGGACGAGTACGTCCAATGATTCGGGCAGGTACGTGTTCCCGAATATCCCTCCCGGTAGATACAACATCACCATAACTAAACCTGGGTTTCGTGTCGCAAAGCTTACTGACCAGCAGGTCGTGGTCAGCGAAACGCGTACTTACGACGTGAAGCTGGAGATTGGTTCATCCAATCAGGTGGTTGAAGTTACCAGCACGAATACCGAACTCCAGACCATGAACGCGACCATTGGAAATACCATAACGGGCGATGCGCTGGATGCCCTTCCTGGACTCGGGCGAGATGTCAGCACCTTCGTCACTCTCCAACCGGGCGTGGCGCCGGACGGCAGCGTCGCGGGCGCAAATCAAGACCAAAACTCATTTCAGTTGGACGGCGGCAACAATTCCAGCGACATGGACGGCACGATGAACACGTACACGCCGGGCTTCGCGGGAGACCCGAGCGGTGGCGCGGTGAACAGTTATTCCACCGGTACCGGGGTGAGCGGAGCTCCAGGCGGCGGAGGGCCCTCGGGAGTCATGCCGACCCCCACCGACAGTATTCAGGAATTCAGCGTGGGAACGACGAACCAGACCGCCGACTTCAACAGCTCCGCAGGCGCCCAGGTGCAGATGATTACCCGTCGCGGTGGCAACAGCTGGCACGGCACGGCGTACGAATATTATTTGGACAACAACTGGAACGCGAACACCTTCGACAACAATTTCTCTGATACTCCGATTCCGAGCTATCACTACAACCGATTTGGCGGCTCCATCGGAGGCGCGATCGTGCCGAAGCAAATTCTGGGCGGCAAGTGGTACTTGTTCGCTAACTATGAGGGATTTCGTTTCCCCAACTCAACCACGGTGACGAAAGCGGTTCCATCGCCTGGAATGAAACTGGGTTTGCTTCAGTTCAAGATTGATGACACCACTACCAAAGTCTACAACCTGAACCCCGGGCCCGTGACTTATCCGAGCGATGCCCCGGCAATTGGCGCGTTGGTTCCGGGCCAAACTTATCCAGGCTCCGGCACAACCCTTGATCCTCGTGGATTGGGCATCAGCCCCACCATTCAGGCGATATGGGATTTCATGCCAGACTCCAATACCAGTTCGTGCGCGGGCCTGAGCCGCTGCGACCATTTGAATGTTTTGGGATTCAAAGGCAACATGCCCATTCCCTGGGAGGATAATTTTGGCGTCCTCCGACTGGATCACGACTTCGGAGCGAAGTGGCACTTCAATTCCACTTATCGCTACTACCACATGCAGCGCGCCACGGATAATCAGGTCGATATCGGCGGATTTTTCGAGGGAGACACCAAGGGGG
>JALYLI010000008.1 GCA_030774335.1 Acidobacteriota bacterium
GCTCACGGTATGGGCCTCCTAGTACCCTTGCGCATGGGCAAAAGCGAGAGAGAGAAGCACTCTGACTATCGCAATCTATCCGCCAACCTCGCGTTTCACCTCAGCCGCACCATCGCCGCGTAAACAAACAAGTTGCACACCCGGCCCGCGCCATCACAACCTTCTCCCAACTCACAGTGTGCAATTCTCCGTCCAGTAACAGCTTTTAATTTCCCCCGTTTGCCGGCTCTGAGAGATATGCTTCCCAGTTTTACGCAACCTCAACTCAGCCAGGGCCTGGAATTTGGGTGCCTGCCTTCGCCGGTTCTGCAAACGGTGCCGCCGTTATCCCGAACCTGGCGCCTCTATCCAGATACAAGGGATCTGCTTTTAACAACCCGGCCCGCCACTCTCTGAAATCCTCGGAATCTACCGGCCACTTCTCTGGTCATGCAACGTCATGTTCTCGAGCTAATCCACGCAGATATTCCGATTTGTCGCCAGTCACGAGTTTCGCGACGTAACACTCTCCAGCAAAACCGTCCAGACTTCCGGATCATGCAGCGCCATCTCCTTGATCCGATTACCCGGCCCGCTAGCGTCCGTATCTTTTCTCCTGCCAGTCAACAGGATGCCCCGGTCACACGCAGCCAGCAGTTCCGTGCCATCCTCAAAAGTGGCCACCCCCGTAATGCTCGGATGGTATCGCAGCGCGCGATCGTAAAGTTTCCCGAGGCTCTGAATACATTTCTTTAAGCTTGCCCCAATAGCCAGCGACCACAACACCCCGTGGGGCCGCAGTTCGTATTTCTTCTCGCGCCCCCGGGCCACAAATCGCTGTATGTCCTTGTCGGATGCGCCCGCGAAAAAGAAAAGTTCATCGAAGTCCCGCTGCCTCGCCAATTCCGCCTCCCGCTGCGGCAGTCCCGTATTTTGTGACAGTTCCCGCGGCGACAGCGATCGCAAGGTCACTACCGCCACACCCGTCTCTTCCGACAATTCCTCCAAAGCGTTTGCCGCCGCCGGTTGCGCCTGCGCCATCGGAATACACGTGAATCTCCCCAGCCGCACCGTCGTGTCCGGCTTCAAATGAAAGTAGCCTTCCGGCATGCACACCACGCTTCCCCCTTCAGCAATAAATGGGTGCGTATGCGCCAGCTTGCGCCGCGCCGCGTCGAATTCCAGCCGCGACCGGTTCGTAACCCACACCGCCGGCACTCCCGCATGATCCAGCGCCGCCGTAAACTCGTCCAGTCCCGCCAAACTTTTCCCCCGCTGCGGAATCAGCGAGTCCACTGCGATATACAAAACACACGGCGTCTGCCGCAATCAGATCCTCGCCTTCCTGCCAGGCATCATTCTAGTCGCAATCGTGGTGCGAATCTTGGTTACACAAATAAAAACGAACGCAGAGTGCCTCACACTCGTTTTGTGAGTGCTTACCCGCCGTCGCGGGTGAGTCTTGGGCTGGACTCTCTCATTTCCGATCTTTGAAATTCTATGGCGGATAGGAAAGACGGATGCCGACGGACGGGGAGTTTTCTACCACCTATGGACGGATGCAAGGGTTCTCTTTTGAAGAATGCCCCTGCTGCTACAACTCGGTTGTCGTCGTGAACGCAAAAAAATAGGGCGAGCAAGAAATCGCTCGCCCTCGCAACGCGTTTAACTGCCGCAACTGTTATCGCCCCGGGTTGGTATTACTCGCCGATTGCGGACTGCCCTTTGGAATGCTCAGGTATCCGCTGATTTTGTCTTTCCCGACTTTGTTGATCACCACTTCTTCCGCCTGGTGCGTGCCCGAGGTGTAGAAAAGAATCGGCTCATTCAGCGCCCGATTCTTCTTTTCAAAGCGCTTGTCTTCCACGGTCATCGCCACGGAATATTGGTTACGCTTCTCGTTCACGCCTTTTAGCTCCACAGTTACGTTTCCTACCTTCTGCGGTTTGTTTTTGCCGTTGATGGTGAACTCCACATATTCGCGCTCACCCAGTCGGCGCAACTGGTCGATCTCGTCGTGATTACGCGCGATCAGTGTCCCCATTTCGCTGCGCGCCATTTTCAGGTCATCCCGCGTCGCTTCCAGGTCCGACTTCACCCCCCCGACTTTCGTATCGACGCTTTTTACATCGTCCGAGGTCGCTTTGGTGGCCAGTTCGCCCTTCACGGAAGTATCCAGCGCCGTCAGCTTTTCCGAAGTGTCGCTGTTAAGTTTCGCGGATTCTTCGCGCGCTTTCTTCAATTGTCCCTGCGTGATCTTTAGTTTGTCCGTCACCACCTTCAGGTCGCCCTGCAAATCCGAGTTATTTTTCTCGTCTTCCGCGAGTCGCTGCCGCAACGACGAGACATCCTGCCGCACGGACTGCTGCTCCGCTTTCAATTGGTTGGCTACGGACTGTTGCGTCATATCCAGTTTCGACGTGGCATTCCACCCAAAAACCAATCCCGACAAGGACATTAGACCCAGCACGATCAACGCTGGTGTGTGCCAGGACGATTCTGTTCTCTTTTCAACAATTTGTTCGTCGATCATCTCGATTTTTCTCCTTCACTCTTTTATCAGCAAGGTTGGAATGGCCCGTTTTCTGATGCCGGTTTCTACTTAACCGCCTGGCGCGCACCAGGGATATCCACGGCTGGTGAAATCTGAACTCTTGACCGCGTGCGCGTTACGCCCTCTCTATAGCTAGGGTAGTACTACGCTTGGAAATCTTTACTCGACTTTTTCGCAGCCGCGGGTTTTTTGCCCGATTCGTCACTACCCCCGCTAACCACCAGCCCGCGCCTTTCCAGATCGCTTTTCAGCTGTTCCGCTGACTCAAAAACAATTCCGTCCATTCCCAGTTGCCGCGCCGCTCCCACATAAGCTGGGATGTCGTCAATGTACAGAGCGTTGTCCGCGCTCGCCTTGCACGCTTTCAGCGCTTCGCGAAAAATAATCGGCGAAGGCTTGCTCGCGCCCACCACGCAGGAATAAATCCGTCGCGGAAAAAATCGAAAAAAATCAAATTTCTTCTCTAGCTCCGCCACGTGAATCGGATCGGTGTTGGAAAGCACCGCCAGCCGGTAATGTTTCGACAACTCTTCAAGCAGCGCACTCTCCAGCATGGGCCTCGCATCCAGCACGCGATTCCAGATTTCGCTGAATTCCTCGAACGATATTTCCACCCCCAGCCGCCGTGAAATATGCAGCTGCCAGTCCCGCGGCGACATGCGCCCTTCCTGCCAGTCGCGCCAGCTGGGATCACGCTCGATGGCCGTCCAGGTTTCCTGCGGTGAGAGCGAAATCTTGCCGGCCAGCCCGCCCATGGCCCCGGCGATATCTAGCCGCACGAGCACTCTTCCGATATCAAAAATGATTGCGCGAATTTTTCGGGAAGCCAACGTTTCGTCTCAGGCTTTTTCTTTCGCGATGTTTCTAGCCGCCGCGCCGGACTTGGCTTTCCGCCGCTCCCGCAAAATGCTGATCACCGCCGGCAACAAAGAAAGCACAATCACCACCGCAATCACGTAATGAATTTTCTGCCCGATATTCGGAATCGACCGCCCCAGCGCGTACCCGCCCAGAATCATACTGCCCACCCACAACATCCCCCCAAAAATATCGTACGTAACGTAGCGCGAATACGGCATCCCCGCCGCGCCCGCCACCGGCGGACAAAAGGTCCTCACGATCGGCACAAACCGCGCCAGGATCACCGTCTTCCCGCCATATTTTTCATAGAAGTCGTGCGCCCGCTGCAGATGGCTTCGCCGGAAGAAAAAAGATTCTTTGCGCTTGTACAGCGAAGCGCCCATCCCCCGCCCGATCCAGTAGCCCAGCTGATCGCCCACTATCGCGCACAGCATCACCGGCAGCAACAGCCAGCGCAGCGGAATCGTTCCGGCAGCGGCAAACACTCCCGCGGTCACCAGCAGGGAATCACCAGGAAGGAAAAACCCAACGAACAGCCCCGTCTCCACAAAAACAACAATACAAACCAAAAGCGGTCCGCCCGCGCGCACCAGACCTTCTACATCATAGATGGAGTGGAGAAGTTGCCGGATGGATTCGAGCACCCGCTAGTTTTCCTCGCCGTGGAATTCGCGATCGGCGCCAGCGTCAGCCCGCCCGATCGCACGCTGGTGAAAGCGCCCAATCCAATACGGTAACAGAACAGCGCGGGGTTCTCCGCGCATTCATGCCACACCAGCACGCAAGTACCAACGGCCGCCATCAAAGCGTTGAAGCGTGTCATGAGCCCCTCGCCTCTGTAATAAAGTGCAGGCCGCTGTCCCGGTATTCCCCTGGACGCGCCACGCTTGCGTCGTGCGCTTCGCCAGCATCCGCGCTGACGCCTAGCAATTGCTGAATCCGCGGCAGCGCGCGTCGCGCCGCCACTTTGCCCGCTTCGATCGCTTCATCCGCGCGCTCGAAATCGTCCCACGACAGCGCGCTCACGTCCGGCCGGATCACCAGGTCGGCGTGGCGCTCCCACAATTCCAACTGGTGTTTCTGCGCCGCGCACACCGCGCGCGTCACCACCTGAAACACATTCGCGGGTTTGCCGCTGTGCCCGTCCTGCATCCCCACCGATACGCCGATAACGTGCGTCGCGCCCAGCTCCCGCGCCGCAAGCGTCGGCACCGGAGCCGTCAGCCCGCCGTCCACCAGCCAGCGCGTGCCAATTTCCACCGGCTCAAAAATTCCAGGAAACGCACAGCTCGCCCGAATCGGATCCACCAGGTTGCCTTCGGTGAACACCACCGGCTCGCCGCTGTTAAGGTTAGTCGCCACCACCGCCATCGGGATTCGCAAATCCTCAAAGCGCCGCGACTCAAACACGCGCTCGATCAAATCCGCCAGCCGGTGATTGCTCGCCAGGCCCAGGCGCGAAACGCGCCAGCGCGCGATGTCGCGAAACTTCAGCGTCCGGCAAGTGGCCATGATCAGCGCCAGCGGCGCCCCGCTGGCGTACGCCGCCCCTAGGATGCTGCCCACGCTGGTACCCGCAATGTGCGAGATAGCGATGTGGTTTTCTTCAAACACCTGCAGCACGCCCAGGTGCGCGAATCCCCGCGCGAATCCCCCGCCCAGCGCCAAAGCCACGCCAGGACGCGGCGCCCCGGCCACACGCTCTCCGCGCCCCAGGCTTTCCGCGCCGTCTGCATGGACCTTGCGCGCGGCGCTTTCCTGCTGCCTGGTGTGTCGCCCGTGGTTTTTCCCCGCGCCTTGCGGCACGCCGCTGTCCCGCAAATATTCGAGTGCCGCCATGAACTGCAGAATGCCAGCGTCGCCCTCTGGGACCAATGGCCTGAGGGTTCCGAAAGAACAGTACTGACGTACCGTGCTCCCAAACACGCGCCAAACGCCTTGCCGGCACTGACCAGCGATGCCAATGGTCCTCTTTTGAACGCCAGTACTTTCTTACTACGCGCGTGCCCTCGCTGTACCATTGTTGGTTTTTCTCGCGCGCGCGATTCTCTCTTACGTCAGCCATCGCTGACCGGCGGCTCTGAGGGAAACGAATGACAAGCGCGTTCAAACCATGGGTGGGGCAGTCGGTGATTCTGCAGGTAGCGTTGGGCGATATCAAGGTGCCCCTGCGCGGGACGCTCTTGCGCGACGGTATTGAATCCGTCCGCATGCGCATCGGTGAAGGCTACGACGTGGACATCTACAAGGAAATGATCATGGCGGTGGAGCAGGACGCCATGGTGGCGCTGCCGGCGTAAGGGCCCTTTTACAGAACGCTGTAAACACGGTGAAAAAATAACGGGGTGCAAGGGGGCATCATGAACCGCAACAGGGAACAGCAGGAAAACCAGGAATTGCAGCAGGCTTTAAAATTCGTCACCGTGCGCCGCGCCGCGGTTTTGCTGGGCATCTCCGTCGATGAGCTGCGCCGCATTTCTCATGAGTCCGGCTTTGGCCGCACCGAAAAAGCCGGCGAAACCGAGGACACCTTTTTCACTTACGAAGAGCTGCGCCAGATCTGCGTCCTCTCCGTACACACAGTTCACTAAGCTGGGCAAAGCGAATTTTCGAATCTCGAACCTCGAGCCTCTAACCTCGAGCCTCAATCTTCACTTAGCAGTCGCCCTCCGGCCCCGCATCGCTCCCCCCAGACGATCCGGGGCCTTCCTCCCTTCAGACGCCTTCGCCCCGCTAGTGTGGCCGCTCAACAACCATCGCTTTGATTTTGTCTTTCAAGATTATCGCCGGGGTAGAATTCGGATCGATTTTCAACACCTTGTCCACGTTGTCACGCGCCTGCGCCTTATCGCCGAGCACCACTTGCGCGCGCGCCAAATTTGAAAGTGTTTTAGGACTGGCAACCGGCATTTTACTGGTCTCGCTCACGATGCCGCCAAGCTGAATCCTGGCAGCGTGATCCTCGGGATTTCTCTCCACCTGCGTCGTCAGTTGTTCCAGCTTTCGATCGAGTTCGATTCGAGCCTTCAGTTGCACTGCCTCCAGGTTTTGTGGCGCTGCCTGCAGGATTTTGTTCACGCGATTTTCCGCGGAATCATTGTCCCCCAGGGCGATTTGCGCGCGCGCAATCGTCGTGGCTACCGCCGGATCCTGAATCGGCCGGTCCGCAAGTTTGCCGACCACATTTGACGTCTCTTGGCGAAGCGCGGGATCCGTTGGATTTTGCAGCAGTGCCTCTGTGGCCTTTTTCAACTTAACTCCGTTCTTGGAGATCTCGATGTTTTCATAGCTGGGAAAACCGATCATCACTATCGAAACAACGAAGAATGGAATCAGCTTTCCAATCGGCTTCCCGGTGCTTCCCGACACCACCATCAGAACCAGGCTGGCCAGAAATAAAAGGCATCCCGCCACTAACATCAAGATTTCATACGAATGAAGCCCATCAAAAAAGCTCATGTTCATCCCCGCCAATCTTGCTCTCTGGCGCCGTCAGTAGACCGCACGCCCGTACATGTGTACCACAAGGCTAGTAACCGAGGGAATTAACATTTTCTCCAATCACCGTCGGCACCCTCGCACCTGAGGGTGCGGTCCTTGGCTCTTCGGTCTTTCCCTCGGGTGCCCCAGGCTCGCTTTGCACCCTGGGCCCGGCTCCCCTCCCCCGCCGTAGGGTGGCCTACCCTTTGCGTGGTTGCAAAGGGTGGGGCCTTTCTCCAACCGTTCTTCAGTTTTTGTTTTCGGAGGATCGGCAGCCGCGCATGTTCGCCTGGTCGTAAATTAAATCGGTGTACCTATGCGGTTTGCCTACACGATACTTCCCCTCAGGAGACTAGGTTTTATGACCCCATCTAACGGCGGATCACTTCTGCAATTCCTGATGCTGATTGTGGGGCGCCGATGATTGTTTTGTATTTCGCGGGGATTGGGGTGTCGGCGCTGGTGGGGGGAGAAGGAACAAGAAATTGACTGCTGCCGTGGAGGCAAGCTAAGTGGAATTTGCAAAAACTCGCCGAAGAAAAACTCTTTCGCGAAGACCTGTACTTCCGCATCTCCGCGGTCCCGCTCACCATTCCCCGCTGCGTTGCCGCGGCAACGACATCAATCTTCTCGCCGATCATTTTCTCGAAAAGTTCAGCCGCGAATTCGCCAAGCCCGGCCTCGAACTCTCCGCCGAAGCCCGCGAGCGCTTGCTCCGTTA
>JALYLI010000009.1 GCA_030774335.1 Acidobacteriota bacterium
CCACTCCACGACCAATTCTCTCCGGCGGTTTGCTCCATAAACGTTTTGAAGCACGAATTTTAATATTTCAGCGTCGGTCCAGCCCTTTTTCCTCGCCATCGATACAGCCGCGGTTCTTTGAAATGCCGTCATTCCGCACACCAGCTCCTCTGATATCGGACAATAATATATAACAGTTAGTAATCATGCTATCCCCGTGCGGCCAGGGCTCGTTTCGCGAGCGCGAAATTCCAGGCCTTCTTTTTTGATTGGTTGCGAGTCTTGTGTCCGTCGGTAAATTCGGGACCGAAGACGCGCTGCGCGGAAAAATCTTGGTGTTCCCACGTTACGAACCCCACCCGCCCCAGCGGGCAGGCCCTGCAAAAACCTTAGGGTGGGACACTCTCCGCGTGACTGTATCTTGCGGCGTGGCTTAAATTTCGCCGGCAGAGTAGTTGTTAGGGCCATTTGGGACGAGTGATTCTTCGCGATAAAGCTGGCGAGTGTGGGTGATGGCGGCGCCGACGGCCATGGCGATCATTCCTGCGATGGCCATGGCGCCGCCGAAGTCGAGCATGCGGTAGGGCAGGCCGGGGACGCGGGCGTCGGGATGAAAAAATAAGATGAGATTGCCGACAGCCAGCAGGAGGCGGAGTTCTGTCGGGCCGAATTTGGCGAAGGAGAGGCGGAAGATTCCGAGAGTGTAGGAGGCCAGGTAAGTTTCGATGGAGAGCAGAAGGAATGCGATGAGCATGCCCGCGGCGATGCGCCAGTCCACGTAACCGGAGGCGCCGAGGCCGCCCAAAAGGAAGAGCGCGCCGAAGGAATCGATGATGTGGTCGACGTAGAAACCGTAGCGGGGGCGCTGGCGATTTCTGAAACGGGCGAGCGTGCCGTCGAGGCTGTCGCCGAACCAGTTCATTGCCAGGAAAAATATGGCGGCGATTAATCCCCAGGAATTCCAGCGCGCGGCGGCGTAGCTGCATCCGGCTAAAAACATGGCTACAAAGCCGAGCAACGTTAAGTGATCGGAGTTGATGGAGGCGGGGATACGCGCAGCGAGCCAGAGCAGAGCTTTCCTTTCCGGGCCGGAGGTAACGCTTTGCTGGACGCGGGTGGCGTGGCGGAATGTTAATTGCGACGATCCTATCAGCGGGGAATTTGTTGTGGGTGGCTGACCGAGCATTTTCTCTCCTGCTTAAAACTAAAAAGCGGTTAGCGCCGGCTGCGCGTGTTCGGGGATTTATTTCGCGCTGCGCCGGCTGATTCATTGAGAACCGCCTGGCGCGTGGCGGTTAGTGTGAAGATCAGCGACTCGCGCGAGATGTTTTCTATGAAACGGCCGATCATCCACCCCAAGGCGGCAGGTACATCGCGCGTGAGCGAAATAGCGTTGCACTGGATGTAAATGCCGCCATCGGCTTGATAAAAACGCCAGTAGGAGTTGAGACGCCAGAGGAAGCCGTGCTCGTCGGCAGAAGAAACGACGCGCTCTTGTGGCGTGCCGGCGTCTTCGATTTCGGCGACGCGGGTGCTGCGCGAGGTGGAGACGGCATGAGTGCCGTCTACTGCGGTGTAATGAATTTCGTATTCGGTGTCGAGGACCACGGTGATTAAGCGCGTTTGTTTGAGGCGAAGGAAGACGCGGAAATTGTCGCCGTCTCTGGAAAGGAGTCGCGAGCGGGCTACCTGGGGCGAGTAGTATTCGGAATCGCGATCATAATTCTGGAGGGTGGCCAGAGTTTGCGCCAGGGTGACGCCGGGAATAAAGACAACGGCGGTCCAGTCATGAACGAGACCGCCGGGTGGATCGCCGCAGTCTTGCGGGCTGCAACCTTGCGAGGGCTGGACGATAATTTGGCCATGCTTTAGCGCGGAGTAACTTCGTTCGCGATCGCGCGGCGGTTGGGTGTCGATCCAGAGAAAAGTCTTCTGGTCCGCGAGTTCCTGCCGGGCGCGGGCTTCGCGAGCCTGGATGTAGCGGTCGAAGGCTTTACGGATATCGGGGGACTCAGAGGTGGGCCGTTCAGCGCGTGCAGACGGCGCTATCGAAGCCACGGCGGCCAGAAGAATCATGGCTACGGCGGCGATGCGGTGGATTTTTGCGCGGTGCATACGCGCAATATGGCGCAAAACTTCGCGGCGGCGCAATGCACGGGAGGTAATTTTAAGTAAATGAAAGCTCATTCGGTAATGGCATGAAAGCCTGGGTGTTATTTGGACTTCTCTCATAGAATGAGGGTCTGTTTTGGAGCATCACGAGTGAGCGACGCGAAGGCGCAGAGCGGAATGGTGCGTTTCGGAATGTTCGAACTGGATACGTCCAGTGGAGAACTGCGCAAAGACGGGAAGGCGCGGCCGCGGATGCGGGACCAGGCGCTACAAATTCTGCTGATGCTGTTGGAAAAGCCGAAGGAATTGGTGACGCGGGAGGAGATTCGGGAGCGGGTTTGGCCAGCGGACACGTTTGTGGATTTCGATCACGGCGTGAATACGGCGATAAATCAGGTGCGAAGTGCGTTGGGCGATTCGGCGTCGAATCCGACTTTTATTCAGACGATTCCGCGGCGTGGGTACCGGTTTATTGCGCCGGTGCGGTGGATGGCGTCGGACGTAGCCGTGGTGGAAGTGGATAAGAGCGGGAAGACTTTCGCATCGCAAGAAATTTCTGCGCAGGTTTCCACGGAACAGCAGGCGAAAGGGCGTTTCTCAGTTTTGAGCGACGGGGACGATTTACCAGCGGTGGGCAGCGCGGCAGTCAGAATACTTTTTTCTCTGATTCAGGTTATGTACCTGGTGTTTTATATAGTGGCGTTAGCGCGCTTGCCGAAGGCGGACGTGATTTTAAGCGAGCTGGCGCAGTATTCGGTTATGGCGCTGGGGCTTTTGATCGTGACGGCTGCGGTTGGAATTCCGGTGCGGTTATTTCTGCTTAGCGCAGCCGCTTTCAACTATCAGGGGTTGAGCAAAAAATTTAGGATGATGTTTCCGTTTGTGCTGATGCTGGATGAAATCTGGGCGCTGAGTCCCTTTCTGCTGATGCAGCAGGTAGGGTTGGGCTTAGCCCTGGCATGCGCCGCAATACTTTTGTATGTGCCGTTCGCGCAGAGGTCGCTGCTGCTGATGGCTCGACCGGCACGCTCTTAACATCAGGATGATGATGGCGGCGTGGTTTGCCATGGATGCACGCTGTGGCGGTCTTGAAGAACTTGCCTCGGCGGGCTAATTGAAGAAACCAATAGCTACCTGGTGACTTTCGCGACCAGCGCGCCAAAGGGGGCGATGGTGATGCCGTCGGGGGCGGTGGCTGGCGGCGTTTGAGATGTGGATAACAACACAGATAATTTGGGGGCGGTAAAGCCGGCGGGCTCGAGGTTGAGCTGCACTTTTTGCGGAGCGCCGGACATGTTGAGCAGCACGAGTACGGCTTCGTTTTTATCTTTGTCGTTGCGGAGATAGGCGAGTACGTTGGTGTCGTCTTCGTTCAGCGGCATGTAGCTTCCGTTGGCCAGCGCGGGTTCGCTTTTTCGCAGCGAGAGCAGTTGGCGGTAGGCGCTGAGGATGGAATTGGGATCTTTGGATTCGGCCGCGACGTTATGGGTTTTGTAGCTGGGCGGTACCGGTAGCCACGGCTTGGCTTTACTGAATCCGGCGTTGGTGGAATCTGTCCACTGCATGGGAGTGCGTTCACCGTCGCGGCCGATTTCCTTGGGCCAGCCGACAATTCCTTCCGGGTCTTTCACGTCTTCCTTGCGCTTGGGATCGTTGTTTTCCATGCCAAGCTCTTCGCCGTAATAGAGGATGGGCGTGCCGCGTAGAGTGAGGTAAAGCGAGGCCATGAGCTTGGCGATTTCGTCGTTGTGGACGCCGTCACCGTAACGATTCCAGGAGCGGTTCATGTCGTGATTGCTGATGACGAAAACGGGCCAGCCGCCGGCTGAGTCTACAGCGGCGATCTGCGCGCGGAATTCTGGGGCGGAAAGTTTATTGACGGTGCCGAACATGAGGTCCATGGGCATCTGCAGTTCGTTGCTGTGTTCGCCGTAATAGGCCTTCAGTTCGGTGATGTCGCGGGTCCAGGTTTCGCCAATAAGCACGGCGTCGTATTGGTCTGCGATTTTGCGCAGGTCCTGCAAGGCGCCATGAACTTCGGGGAGTTTGGTGTTGTATTTGCGTTCGAAATCGGGGCGGCCGAATTTGTCGTTGCCGGGCTTGGAAGGATTGTCGGTGAGATTGGGATCTTCGAAGAGCGTATCTACCGCGTCGAGACGGAAGCCGGAAACGCCGCGCTTGTACCAGAAGCGAGTGACGTCGAGCATGGCTTCTTTTACGGCGGGATTGCGCCAGTTGAGGTCGGGCTGCTCGGGATAAAAATAATTGTAATACCACTGGCCAGTTTTTTTGTCGAAGGTCCACGCGGCTTTGCCAAATTCGGAATACCAGTTGTTGGGGGGCTGATCGCCTTTACCGTCGTGCCAGATGTACCAGTCGCGATATTTGGAAGTTTTGGAGGAACGGGAATCAATGAACCACTTGTGCTGGTCGGAAGTGTGATTTACGACGAAGTCGAGGACGATGCGGATGTTGCGCTTTTTGGCTTCGCTCATGAGGCGGTCAAAATCTTTCAGCGTGCCGTACATGGGGTCGATGGCTTCATAGTCGGAGACGTCGTAACCAAAATCGACCTGCGGGGAAGGGAAGCACGGTGTAATCCAGATGGCGGTGACGCCGAGGTCACGAAGGTAGTCTAGTTTTGAGGTGATGCCGTTGAGATCGCCGATGCCGTCGTTATTGCTGTCGGCGAAGCTGCGGGGATAGAGTTCGTAAAAGACGGCGTCCTGCCACCAGGGGCGGGCTGAGGCACCGGATTTTTGCTGCTGCGCATATCCAGGAGCCGCGCTGAGGCCAAGGCAAAACGTCATCGCGACGATGATTGCGGACTTACGAATTATTTTTGGAAACTTTGTCGGCATTGGAGACCTCGGCATTCATAAAACTTTTGGAATTTCGGCAAACCCGCCCTTGTACTTATACACTCGCGGCGCTACGGCTTGCGAGATTTCTCAGGGCGTCTATCACTGGAAAGATGGATGGTGATAGTTGACGTCACCCTTTTTTGATCTTCTCCCGCCGACATCTGCACGTGAAGCGAGGCGGAGGCGCCGGGGTTTTGCTGCAATTGCGCTCCATCCACGGAGGTAACCTGGCTGGCCTTCCACAAGGACAGGTCATAGTCGCGCCTCGAAATTCCGCTGATGGAGAGGGTGAGCTGATCTTTGGCGGCATTCCAGGTTTCGGAAATAATTCGCAATCCTTCGCTGGCGCTGCCGAGTTGAGGGAGTTCGGAGTGGTAGCTGACACCGAAATCGTTGCGCAAGTGAATCTTGACGATAGTGGATTGCGACTGCGCCGCAAGGCCGACGATGACGTGTTGATCCGTGAGGTTTTTATCCACATGGTAAGGAACGGCGCGACCGTTTGCTTCGACGGAGGTGACGGCGGCGCGGGCGCTAATCGCGGGGCTGAAGGCGATGGCAACATTGCCTGCGCCGTTGCGATTTATGCGCAACTCGATGGTGTCCGCGGTCTTGAGATATTGCAGATCGAGCACTGCTGGACCGATATGCACATTGTGAATTGCGAAGCTGGCCCAATCAGCTGGGACATGTGGCTCGAAAGATAGAGCCGGTTTTTCCGCGTCAACGCTCAGACCCAACATGCCTTTTAATACCGGAGCGACGACCATGGCGGCGGACCAAATCTGGTGCGGGGAGCTGGTGGAGAGGCCCTGGTAATAATCGCCGGAGAGGACTTCGGTGACGTGGCCGGGCGAGCCATCGAGCGCGAGTAACGCGTTGGCGCGCAGATTGGCGTAGGCAGCGTGCTCGTGGTGATAGCGATACTCGCCGACGCTGGCCCATCCGGTGAAGAGCGGCCAGACCGAGCCGTAGTGATAACCGCCGCCGCTGTAGCGCGATGCCGTGCCGGAAATGATGCGCATGCCCCAGTCGGTTTGATGATCGGCGTCGGATAATTGCGCGATCATGGCGCCGGCTTTTTTTTCGTCGAGGACACCGAACCACATCGGTACGGTAGAGAGAACGGTGGCTTCGTCAACTTGCTGGTTGTCTTTGTCGAGGGCAAAGGCGAAGCGTTTTTTCTCGGCCAGCCAGAAAGCGTTGTTGACGAGAGATTTTTGTTTTTCGAAAGCGGCGGCGAGTTCGTTACTTTCGTTTTCTTTTCCTACGCGGCGCGCGAGATTGGAGAGTGCGCGCAAAGCTTCCGCGCCGAGGCCGCTCTGGTACAGCTCGGTTTTCATCGGGAGGAGCGGGCCGCCTTCCACCCAGCCATGGCCGAATCCGAAATTCTGCGGTAGGCCCTGCGAGTCGTAGGTGGAACGCATGAATTGATAAGCCTTCCACAGACTGTCCCATTTCGATTGGGCGAAGGCGGTGTCGCCACTCTGCGTAACGTAGTCGTTCATGGTGATGATGTACAGCGGAGAGGCATCGGCGGATGCGTAGGCGTAGGGATAATCGGTGAACCAGTTGACGAAATTCGCGCCTTGCGCGATTTCGTGCGGGATTTTTCCGTCTTGGCGCTGGTATTTGCTGATGAATTCGAGAGCTTTGCGGGTGCTGGCGTAATCGCCCTCGGCGTTCAAGGCGAGGGACGTCCACATGGAGTCGCGGCCGAAGAACCAGGCGAAACCGGGGCGCTGGCTTTCGCCGGAGGTGCGGTAGCCGGCGACGAGTCCTGTGCCGAGATAAGGATTGGTGACCATGCCCTGGATTATGCTGACGCGGGACCAGTCGTAGGCGCGCTGTAATTGCTGGTCGGGGAGATCGAGGCTGACGGTTTGCGATAAATATTGGCGATAGTAGTCCGCGGATTGGCGGAGCAAATTCTGGTAGCCGGTTATGAGGTGTTCGTAGGACTGCTCGGCTTCGAGTTCGCCGTGAACGGAGGCGGCGAGAGCGATGATTTTTGTGTCCTGGCCTCGGGCGGTTACGCCGAGTCGAAAAGAGTTTTCGCTGTCGCCGGAATAGTTGGTCTGGAATTCGGTGCGAGCGTCTGCGGCGGTTGGCGATCCGAGGAAGGCGACGAATTTCTTCTGCTCTTCGCCGAAGTGAAAGGCGTGGTGCGTTTTGTCCCAGTTGACATAGGTGGCGCCGAGGGCGGCGGGCCATTCGAGTTGAAAATCGCGATGGAAGACGGCTTCGATTTCGAGGGGGAATTCGGTTTGGACTTCGAAAGAGATGATGGCGCCGGTTTCATTTACGGGTACAAAGAAAGTTTCGCGCACGGAGAAAGTGTCGCTGGTGTAGAGGATGGTGGTGGACTCCGGGCGGACGATGACGGTACGCGCGAGGGATTCAGCGGCGAGGATGCGATCTTCGGTGTGAAAGCGCAGGCGGAAATCGCGGAATATTTTTAGCGGGTAGACCCAGGCTTCGACGCGGCCGGATTCATTGCCGAAAATTCCGGCGCGCGTGCCGGTGGCGGAGAGAAATTCCCAGGAGCGGACGGGGCGGGTGAGTTCGAGGGAACTGTGTGGTGGTTGCTGAGCTTGGCCGGCGGTGAGGCTGATCGTTAGGAGGAGCAGCGCGAATAAACGAATGAACGATTTCATGTGGCCGGCTTTGATGAGTTTAAACATGTGGGCGCGCTTGCAAAGTACAGTACGGCTATCTATAAAGGAAAGCGGCAGATTCTAGCACGAGCCAAAGTAGGGAAGGTATCACTCCTTTTGGGCCTTTCGGGTTTTTCACGCCGACTTTTTCTTAAATCGTTGAGCCGGACCGCGACAGTGTTGTCGCTTGAGAATATTCTGGGGCTGGCGCGATCCGTTGGCGCACAGGAGAAAGCACAAGGTATCGCGCCTGCGACTGCTGGGCCTGCGCTTATTGCCGGAACTCCGCTTGGTTTGAGTTTTGTCAACGTGGCGCGGGAAGCCGGGTTGAACGCCAAAACTATCTTTGGCGGAGAACATAAAAATAAATATTTGCTGGAGACCACTGGCTGCGGCGTGGCGTTTTACGATTATGAAAATGACGGGTGGCTGGATATTTTCCTGGTGAATGGGTGGCGGCTGGAGGGCTTTCCGGCGGGGCAGGAGCCGACGTCACATCTTTTCAAAAACAATCGCGACGGGACGTTCACGGATGTGACGGTGAAGGCCGGGCTGGCGCATTCGGGATGGGGACAGGGAGTGTGCATCGGGGATTACGACAACGACGGGTTTGAGGATTTGTTCGTAACGTATTTCGGGAAAAATTTGCTGTACCACAACAATGGTGACGGAACTTTTTCGGATGTGAGCGAAAAAGCGGGCGTGGCGGGGAACGGAAAGCGCTGGAACAGCGGATGCGCTTTCGTGGATTACGACCGCGACGGGCGACTGGATCTTTTCGTGGCGAACTATATTGATCTGGATCTGGCTACCGCGCCGGTGCCAGAGTCGGGGCCGTGCAACTACAAGGGGATGCTAGTGGCGTGCGGGCCGCCAGGACTGAACGGCGGAAAGAATATTCTGTACCACAACAACGGCGACGGAACGTTCAGCGACGTTTCGCAGGCAGCGGGAATTCTGGGAGCGAACGGGACGTACGGCCTGGGGGTACTGACCGCGGATTTCAATAATGATGGCTGGCCGGATATTTACGTGGCGAATGATTCTACAGCCAGCGCATTGTATAAAAATTTGGGCAACGGAAAATTTACCGATGTGGCCATGGAAGCGGGATGCGCGTTGAGCGCGGACGGAAAACCGCAGGCGGGCATGGGTGTTTCGGCGATTGATTATGACGGTGACGGGAATCTGGACATCGTAAAAACAAATTTTGCGGGGGATACTCCTTCGCTGTACCGCAACATCGGAGGCGGGAATTTCGAAGACGCCACTTTTCCCGCGGGGCTGGGTAAGCACACGCAATACCTGGGCTGGGGTTGCGGATTTTTTGACATGGATAACGACGGGTGGGCGGACATTTTGATCTGCAACGGGCACGTTTATCCGGAAGTGGAGCAGTTGCGCACGGAAGCGGGTTACGCGCAGCGCAAATTGCTGTATCGAAATTTGCGGAATGGGCGATTTGAGGATGTGTCCATGGAGGCGGGGACGGGGATTTCGGCGCCGGCGGCTTCGCGCGGGTGCGCGTTTGGAGATTTTGATAATGATGGCGACATGGATGTGGTGGTAAATACCGTGAATGATTATCCGCAGCTGCTGCGCTGCGATTTGAAAAGCGGGCATAACTGGTTGAAGGTACGGACGATTGGAACGAAATCGAATCGCAGCGGGATTGGGGCGCGATTGCGGTGCGTGACGCGAGTGGCGGGCGAAACGAAGGCGCACGCGCAGATTGATGAAGTGAGGAGCGGCGGGAGTTATTTTTCGCAGAATGATCTGCGGGTGCATTTTGGGATTGGGAAAGCGGAGAAAGTGGAGTTGCTGGAGATTCGCTGGCCGAGTGGATTGATGGAGAAGTTGGAGAACATCAAGCCGAATCAATTGATTTTTGTGAAGGAGGGGCAGGGAATTGTGCGGGCGATACAATTTTCTGAGGGGAAGGGTGGGGTGGAGCGGAAGTCATAATTGTTTTTCGGGGACCAGGGGTGCTTGTACGTTCGTAAAACCCCACACGCAACTGCGGCGTGTGGGCACCCAAAAACCATACCCTTACCCAAAAGTTTTCCGGGTCGCGGTCATCGTTACGGCGCGTGCTAAGATTTGTTTCTCGCGCTGAGGCTGAGTCGTTCATGTGGTTTCGTCAAATACGCCGCTTGCTACCGGGAAACCTTGCATTCGTGTTGCTGGGCGTGATTGTTTTGGCTGCGACGATTTTCTGCGCGGAGCCTTTCGCTCAAACGGTTAACACCGCGCCCCCCGCCACCCTGCAACCCGGCACTACGCAAACTTCGGCCGTGCGGGCAAACACGGAATATGCACGGGGCGTAAGCGCGCTGCAGCGCGCTGACCTGGCTGAGGCACGCGCGGCTTTTGAGGAAGTGCTGCGGCTGGTCCCGAACAGCGCGGAAGCGCACAATTCGTTGGGTTGGGTGCTGCTTGCGCAAGGGCAGACGGATGATGCCATCGTGCATTTCCACGCCGCGCTGCGAGCAAAGCCTGGATTCACACAGGCGCGCATTAATTTATCGAACGCGCTGGTGCAGAAGGGTGACCGGCAGGGCGCGGTGCAGGAAGCGCGCCAGGCGGTGCAGGATGCGCCACTGGATTCGGAAGCGCATCGCGCGGTGGGGCGGGCGCTGGCGTTCGCCTCCGACCTGCCGAATGCGGTGACGGAGTTGCTTGCGGCGTCGAACCTGGAACCTTCGCGCGCCGATTTGCACGACGAGCTTGGTTCGCTCCTCATGCAGCAAGCGGACGTGATTGGCGCCGCCGCGGAATTTGAAACCGCGATCCGGTTGGCGCCGGAGCTTGCGGCCGCGCATTTGCATCTGGGCGTTTTAAAGCTGCAGGAAAAAGCGATGGAGGTTGCGGTTGCGCAGCTTCGCGCCGCGACGAAGATTGAGCCGCAAAATTCGCAGGCGCGCTACTACCTGGGCAAAGCTCTGAAACAAGCGGGCCAGACTGATGAGGCGCACGCCGAATTGCAAATGGCGGTGAAGCTGCAGCCCGATTTTCCCGAGGCGCAGAACGACCTGGGATTGTTGCTGCAGCATGCCGGAAGCGCGGATGGAGCGGTGGAAGCGTTTCGCGCATTCGTGCGGCTGAAGCCGGAAAATCCTGAAGCTCACAACAACTTGGGCCTGGGGCTCATGCAAGTTGGCGATGGTGACGGCGCTATCGCGGAATTCAGGACGGCATTGCGGCTGCGACCCGGCGACACGGGATACCGCGCGAATCTGGGCGCCGCGTATCTGCAGAAAACGGATTTTGCCGCCGCGGTGGCGGAATTTCAGGCGGCTCTAAAGGATGCACCGGGGGATGCGGCGCTGCACTACGACCTGGGGCTGGCTTTGAAGCTGCAGGACAAATTGCCGGAGGGCATCGCGGAATTGCGCAAGGCCGCGGAATTAAATCCCGATCAAGCGGACGCGCATTACACGCTGGGGGTGACGCTGTGGCAACAAGGCGAACTGCCAGCAGCGGAGATGGAGCTGCGCGAGGCGGTGCGAGCGAAGCCTGATTACGCCGAGGCGTACTACACGCTGGGCACGGTGTTGAAGCAGGAGGAAAAGTGGCAGGAGGCAGCAGAGGCGCTGCGCGAAGCGCTCAGGTTGCAGCCGGAGTTAGCCGGCGCGCACACTACACTGGCGGCGGTGTTGCGGCAGACTGGAGATGCGGAGGGCGCCGCCGCGGAGAGCCGCACCGGTGTGGCGCTGGCGAAAAGAACTACAGACCTGCAGGCCGCGGTGGCGGCCACGAATTCGGGGAAACGGTTGATGAACGCGGGGGACCTGGACGGGGCGATCTCGCAATTTCGATCTGCAATTTCGTCCACGCCTGCTTATGCGCCGGCGCACTATCAGCTGGGATTGGCGCTGCAACGAAAGGGCGATCGGGAGGAATCGAGCAGGGAATTGAAAAAAGCGGCGGAGTTGGACGCGCAGGCTAAGACTTATCCTGGAACTGAGCCTCAGGCAAATCCCTGACCAAGGACATCACGAAACAAATCCCGACTGGCGATGGCCATGCGCGCAGCCGCAGCGATGACGGGCGCCAAAATTCACATCCAGGAAGTATCGCGGGAGAGTTGCGCGGGCCGGTCAAGAGCCTTTGCGCAGGGCAATTAATTCTGTGGCTACCGGCACGCCGCGCACGATCTTCACGTGGATCACGGCCTCGAAGGGCTTCAATTCGCCGGATTTTGAGACGGAGAGGCGCAGGAGCAACTCCTCGAGCGACTGCTGCCTGGAAACAAACTCGACGGCAGCCTGCGTTCCGATGGTGGTGGTTCCGGCCAGAATTAATTCCGAACGGGTCTGGTTCATGCCACGCACCAGCGCGACGACGGAATAATCCTCGGTCAGGGTCTCGTTGTTGGGCGAAGCCATGTATTCCCTGGGCTCGCCGCTACGTGGATGGACATTGATGATTTCAGTGTTGCCGCGGCGGATACCCGATGGAATCTGTCGGAATATAAATTCCTGGGTGCTGGGAATATCGAGGAGGGTCAGATTTTCGGAAGGCGAACCGATAAAAATCAGATCGTTGTTCTTGGCATCGTCGAGATTAAAAAGGCTTCCGCGCTTGACGCGCAGCTCCTGATGCAACAGGTTGAAGACCCGGTCCAATTCGTGCACGGCCAAAACTTCGCCAACACCGGTGTAATGATCGAGGACGGGCATACCGGCATCGCGGGAGGGGTTGTAATAACGCATGCCCACGTCGGGCCGTCCGGCAAAGATCGCATTGCTGAAGATCACCCAAGGCTCCTCGGGCCCGGTCAGGAATCCCCGCCAGAAAGTTGAGAAAGCGGCAGGAATTCCGGCGCGGTCGGCAATGGCACTGGTTTCGCCGGCCTTTCGAGGAAAGAGCAAGGCCGCCATCACCGTTAAGGCGGCTGCAAGCAGGACCGCGAGGATCCCTACAGCAATGGCCCACCTGCGTGGTATCTGCTGCGTGGTGGTGTTGAAGTCGTCGCGTACTTGCGTATCTGAGCGATGCTCCTGACCAACACCCACATTATTTTTTGAGCCTGGCGTACGCGGGTGGAAGGATAGAACGTAGGTGCCCTTGGGAAGCTCCACGAGGACGGGGTCATCGGCAGCACTGTCAGCGTTGTAATACTCCGCGAGCTTGGCCCTGAGCCGGCCAGCCTGGACACGGACCATGGAGTCTACCTGGGGGTCAAAGGTATCTTGGCGGCCGAAGACTTCAGTGGCAATCTGGTATTCCTTGAGAGGAGCACCGGGGTGATCCAAGGCGTGCCTGGCAACATATCGCAATAGCTTACAGAGAGACTCAGAGCCGTGCAAAACCTGGCTATTGGCCAGTTTGTCAATCTGCGCTTGAACTAGGGCTCTTTCGACCAAAGTCACTCCGGTTACAGGGTTGTAACACGAACGTATCGGGAGATGCAACCCATAGTGAATGAGGAGCTTATTGCATGTAACCGTGTCTTACGGGGTGAGACTTGTTCATTCATCGAGAATATTGATATGACCTAACTACATTATTGCTCGATTACCCAGACGCTGCTGTATTTTGAAGCACTTGCGAATGGGCGTATCCGGGTCACCCCGGGAATCGATGGCTTCGAGAAGTGTCTGTGTCGTCGAGGCGGTAAAGCGGGGGATGGTCACTCTGCGGTCCGCACAGTCTTTTACGAATCCATAACTTATGTGGTCGAGGAAGCAAGCGGGGGTGTTTGTGCGTTCATGTGAGATCCAAATGGATTTGAGGAGGGGTGGAATGGCAAGGCGATCAATATGGGTTGCTCTGGTGGTTTTTTGCTTTTGCTTTAACCTCTGCACGTACACGGCTTCCGGTCAAGCCGTATATGGCAGCATTCTGGGCACGGTAACGGACGCTCAGGGCGCGGCTGTTGCCGGAGCGAAAGTCACAGTAAGCAACATAGGCAAAGGAACGTCTCTTGAAGCGACGACGAACGAGGATGGGAATTACTCCGTCACCCATTTGATTCCCGACACCTATAGAGTGAAGGTGGAAGCACAAGGATTCCAGGGCTACGAAGTTACATCGGTACAAGTGTCGGCGGACACGGGCGTGAAA
>JALYLI010000010.1 GCA_030774335.1 Acidobacteriota bacterium
TTTATTCATCACAACGAGTCTCCGATTATCAGCGCCTTCGAAATTCTGCCCGTGGCATCGTCATTCACTGCCCCGGCAATCACCACGCAACCAGCAAGCACGACGGTCGCCGCCGGCCAGAAAGCGCCGTTCAGCGTGACCGCTGCGGGATCGACTCCGCTAACTTATCAATGGCAGCGCGGCGGCGGCGCCATCTCCGGGGCCACAGCGTCAACCTATTCCACGGCAGCCACTAGCAGCGCCGATAATGGAGCGCAGTTCCGCGTGGTGGTGTCCAATTCCAAAGGCAGCGTGACCAGCAACACCGCGACATTGACGGTCACTTCGACTTCGGCGACGGCGCCCCAGATTTCCACGCAGCCCGCCAGCCAGCAAACAACCGCGGGAGAAAGCGCAACATTCACCGTGGCGGCCTCGGGAACTTCTCCGCTGTCTTACCAGTGGCTCAAAAACGGATCGAGTATTTCTGGCGCAACTTCTTCCGCGTACACCACTCCGGCTACCACCAGCGCAGACAACAACACGCAATTCTCCGCGCGCGTCAGCAACTCCGCAGGTTCCGTCACCAGCAACAGCGCCACCCTGACGGTAATTTCCGCCAGCGTGGGCGTGGATGTCACCACTTACCACAACGACAACAGCCGCACCGGCCAGAACCTGAAAGAAACAGCCCTTACGCAGTCCAACGTGAATTCGAACACCTTTGGACTTCGGAAAATCGTCACGCTTGACGGCAAAGTCGACGCGCAACCCCTTTTCCTTTCGGGAGTACCGATTGCTGGCCAAGGAACACACAATGTGGTGTACGCCGCAACCGAACACGACAGTGTCTACGCGCTGGACGCGGTCACCGGGGCGGTGCTGTGGCAGGTCTCGACGCTCGCTAACGGCGAAACCACCAGCGACACTCACGGCTGCGGCCAGGTGTCTCCCCAAATTGGCATCACTTCCACGCCGGTGATCGACCGCTCTCGCGGACCAAACGGAGCCATCTACGTGGTGGCCATGTCGAAAAACAGCAACGGGTCATATTTCCAACGCCTGTACGCGCTGGATATCACTTCCGGAGCCCAACTTTTTGGCGGCCCGCACACCATCACCGCGAGTTATCCGGGCGCGGGCGATGATAGCTCTGGAGGAGTGGTGATGTTCAATCCCGGGCAATACAAGGAACGCGCCGGATTGCTGCTCATGGGCGGAAAGATCTACACCACTTGGGCTTCGCATTGTGACTTCCGGCCATACACCGGCTGGCTCATGTCGTTTGACGCCAGCACTCTCGCGGCCGTCAGCGTGCTCAACCTCACTCCGAATGGCGAAGGCGGAGCACTCTGGATGTCCGGCGCCGCGCCGGCCGCCGACTCCAGCGGAAACATTTACGTGCTGGATGGCAACGGAACGCTCGACACCACGCTCAACAGCAGCGGCTTTCCCTCCAAGGGAAATTATGGAAATTGCTTCTGCAAAATTTCCACTTCCAGCGGATTGAAGGTCGCCGACTATTTCGCGATGTCCAATACGGTTTCCGAATCCAGCGCCGACACCGATCTCGGTTCAGGGGCCGCGCTGGTTCTTCCCGATTTGAGCGATGGCGCTGGCGGCGCGTTGCATCTCGCGCTGGGCGCCGGCAAAGACGGGAACATTTATGTAGTGAATCGCGACAACATGGGAAAATTCGATCCCAACGCCAATCACATCTACCTGCAACTAACCGGTGCGATCGCGGGCGCGTGGTCCATGGCCGCCTACTACAACAATGCCATTTATTACTCGGCCTCAAACGACGTGCTGAAGGCCTTCACCATTTCCAACGGTAAGCTCTCCGGTTCCCCGGCCAGCCGCGCTCCCAACACGCTTGGATATCCCGGCGCAACCCCAAGCATTTCGGCCAATGGAACCAGCGATGGGATCGTGTGGACCGTGGGAAACAGCAGCCCCGCGGTGCTGAATGCTTACGACGCCGCCAACGTTTCGCGCCAGCTTTATAACAGCAATCAGGCCACGAATGGGCGCGACCAATTTGGCGGCGGCAACAAATACATGACTCCCACGATCGCGGAAGGCCGCGTATACATCGGAACGCCAAGCGGCATCGCCATTTTTGGGTTGTTGCCGTAAAGCCGAGGAGTCCGCAAGTTGGATCAAAAGGCCGCAACTAGTTTCGTTGCGGCCTTTTTTGCGTTTTGCAACCTTGTTTTCTAAAACGCTGCGCTAGCCTCTGACCGCAGCACGAATTTTGGGACTTCCGGAGACGGTGGCCTGAACATCCGGCTCGCTTTGAATCAACTCCAGCACTCTGCGGGTGATCTGCTCATCCATTTCCGACTCATTACGAATCTGCACCGGGTAGCGCACCAGCAGTTCCAGCCCGCCATCGCCAAATTACAGCCTGGTTTCCGGGCTGGGCGCTTTCAGCTGCGCTTCGATATAGCCGTGCTGGCGCTCGATGTTTTCGCGGTGCTGATCGTAGACGGAGGTAACCGCCCGCAACAATCCTGATAGATAACGTCGCTGGGCGCGCCTCCGGTTTGCAACTCGGCCGAAGCGTTCCGGTACAGCGTGATGATGGCGTTCAGGTGATCGATGACCGCTTCGCTATCCAGTTTTGCTGGATTCCGGCGGCCGGCGCCCACAAAAAGTGCGCCACCAGAATTGCCGCTATCCATCGAAAGGCGATTGCACATTGTTTTGCAGATTTTATCTTTGGACGCGTTCATTGGTTAGTGTTTGGCTGCCGCTTTATTCCAGGTTGGCAATTTTTTACGCCCCGCCAGAACATCCGCGGCCCAGCGTCCGAGATAAACGGATTGCGCCACGCCGTGGCCGCTGTAGCCTCCCAGAATAATTATGTTGTCGCTTTTCAAATGGCGCCGGAACACTGGTTTCATCTCATCGGAGATCAAGATGGGCCCGCCCCAGCGGTTCGTGAATCCGATATTTTCCAGCACCGGATGCAGCCCGCGCACACGGGACTCGAGCAGGCGCATCAGGCCGCCGGCTTCCCCGCTCGAAATATTCATGTCGTGCAATTCGTTCCAATGATTCAAATGCACCAGGCCGCTTCCAAAGATGACCTGGCTCTGGTGCAGCGGGCGACCCCACAAATAAGGCATATCCACGGTATAAAAGGTTGCCGCGAAGAAAGCCCCAACTCCTTAAGCTGCGCTTCCGACAATCCTTCGGTGGCTAATGCCAGGGTAAATTTAGGTTCCGCGCCCCCGGACAGATCGCTTAACTCCAGCGATTCCGCGTTGGTGGCAATCAACACACTTCCCGCGCGAACGCGCTGGCCCGCTACCTCAAGCTCCAAAGGCTCCTGGTACAAAAGTTTTTGTACTCGGCTATTCTCAAAAACAGCCGCACCTAACCGCTCCGCCGCTTGGGCCAGACCACTGATGAGTTTTCCGGGATCGACGAAACCGCCGGGCACAGTGCCAACTACTCCCAAGGTCCCCGAATCGTTCCAGGAGACGGGCGAGTCTTTTCTGACATGTTTGCGACCCAATTCCCACGCGCCGGGCAAGCTGAAATCGCAATCGATCCGCAACTCGTGCTGAATTTTCGTGAAGCCTTTCAGCACGTCGCCTAATCCAGGCAAATCGCCGGCCGCTGATTCCGCCAGGGTCATTCCCCCAGTGTGGCCGCTGGATCCCGCGCCCACGCAATCCGCTTCAAAAACTACCGTGGTCTTTTCAGGGTGCGCTTGGCGTAAATGACAGGCCGCCGAAAGACCGCTGAAGCCCCCACCCACTATGGCGAAATCGACTTCCCGAGGGAGGGCGCGTCCAGGAGCGTGAAAGTCAATCTGCCAGGGAGGATTGCCCCATCCGGCATTACTTGGCGCGTGCGACACAAAGCCTCTTTCTGATCGATACAAACTGTTAAACGGCTGACACCCCACCGCGTAACCCGGATTGGATGCCTTGCCGCGGTATGGAGGTTACTCCCATATGTGTTAGCAGGAAAAACGAGGCGGACGCCTTTGGTGGTTCATAACTTCCTGAGCCGTCGAGTGTGTGCTAATTATCGTGGTGAGTTAGGCGTTTTTTAACATCCGGCCAAAATTCCCGGAAAGCATTGGCGGCGGCGCGTCCTGCAAAACCCAGCGCGGTGCGCTTCAACGCCGCGCTGGTGGTAGCCTCGCTGTCAGCTCGCCAGGCATTGGTTAGGAAATTATTTCCCGGAGTAGCAATATAGCGAGCGTACGCAGGCGCCAGGTGGCCGTCGCTATGCCGCGCCATGAAGGTCATTACCACAATATTGCGCACACGATGGCCAACGGGTCCATCCCCAACGCGAAAATATCGCGGATCTTCACCCCACAGCGCGCCCAGGCCTGCGTTCATCGCGTTTCCGGTAACCACGCCGGTCAACCTCATTCCATAGCGCTTGCCGAAACCATCCCAGCCCGGCCCGTACTCAACCGGTTTGTCGCGAGCCGTGGCAATCGCCGAGCTAAATACCCCGACAGCCAAACTGGGCGGGCCGACGGACTGGGAAACAAACCATCTCCACCGCTGCCGGGCGGTCATCGGCTCGTAAGGTTCCTGCCAGGAGCTTGTCCCGGGATGAAACTTAGGGTGCGGCGTGTCAGGCTTATGCTGCGAAACTGTTTGTGCTTTCAGAGCCAGGCGGCCGCATGGAAAAAATGCCAACGTAAAACAGATCAGAGTCCGTACAGTACGCATGGACATTGGATGCTGGAATTACTTACAACGTGGGCAATCGAAACTGACAAAATTCCTACAGGTTATCCAGAAAAAAACGTGTCACGCGCTCCATCAAAACTCGCTGCGCGGGTAGATCGCTTACCCCGTGGCCGCGGCCGGGGAACGGAAGGACCTCCACATACTTTCCGTCTTCGATCAGTTCGTTGAGCAGCGCGAGGGTATTTGCAAAATGCACGTTGTCATCGCCAGTGCCGTGAGCAATCAACAATTTTCCCTTGAGCTGTTTGACTTTCGCGATGGGAGAAGACTCCTGGTAATACTCTTCGTTGACCGGCAGCAGTCCGAGATAACGTTCCGTGTAAATGGTGTCGTAGTAGTGCCAGTCCGTAACCGGACCGCCCGCGAAGCCGGCTTTGAAATCTTCCGGATCTTCGAACATGGCGTGCAGCGTCATGTGGCCGCCGTAGCTCCAGCCCCAGATGCCGATGCGATGGGGATCCACGTAGGGAAGGGCCTTCAGATACGCGGCTCCGTCGCGCTGGTCGGAAAGTTCCTGCGCGCCTAACCGGTAGTGAATGGGTTCTTCGAACAAGTGCCCGCGGCCGGCCGAGCCACGGTTGTCGAGAGAAAAAATAATGTAGCCCTTCTGCGCCATCATTTGATGCCAGAGAAATGTGGAGCGGCCCCAGTCGTCCAACACGATCTGCGCATGCGGACCGCCGTAGGTGAACACCAGCACGGGGTATTTGTGCCCCGGATTGAAATTCGGGGGCTTGATGATGCTGGCGTTCAGCATCACCCCGTCGTGCGATTTCACCTGCAGAAATTCCACCGGCGAGAGATGGTATCCGGCTAGTTCTCCAACCTTGTTTTCATGGATCGCGGCAATTCGCGTGCCATCCGCCCGCAGCAGATCCTGGCGCGGCGGAGTCATGGCATTTGAATAGGTATCCACAAAAGCCGCCAGTGAAACACCGCTGGGGCTTCCAGGCGCCGTTGGGAAACCGATTGCATGTGTGCCCGCCTCTTGCGTAATGCGAGCAAATCCTGAACCATCCAGGCCCACGCGGTAGAGTTGGCGCTCCAGCGGAGATTTTTCCGTGGCGGTAAAATAAATCACGCCGGCTTTCTCACCCACCGCGTTTACAGCCTCCACTTGCCACTCGCCCTTGGTCAGCTGCGCCAGTTCCTTCCCTTCCAGATCGTAGAGGTACAGATGGCGATAGCCGGAGCGCTCACTGGACCACACGAAACGCTTGCTGTCCTGTAGAAAAGTCAAATCATCGTTTACGTTTATCCAGTACTGATCTTTTTCGGTGAGTGCGTTTCGCGCCTTGCCGGTGGCCGCGTCCGCGATTATCAAGTCCAGAACAGTTTGCGCGCGATTGAGCCGTTGGATGGCGACATGCTTCGAGTCCGGCAGCCAGTTGACGCGTGGAATATAAATGTCTGTTTCAGCGCCGGTATCCATTTGCGTCGGCTCGCCGCCACTCAGGGAAACAACCAGCACGTGCACTACTGGATTCGCACCCCCCGCGGGAGGATAGCGCTCCATCTCGGCAGCTCCGTTGAAAGACGCGAAATTCACTAGTGGATATGCCGCGACCTTGCGCTCGTCCATTTCCAGAAATGCAATTGTTGAGGAATCCGGCGCCCACCAATACGCGGTTTTGATCTCCAACTCTTCCGGATACACCCAGTCCAGTTCACCTTTGCGAATGTCCTGGGTGCCTCCCTGAGTGAGAGCGCGCTCCCGGCCATCGGTGACGTGGACGACCCACAAATTATGGTCGCGGACAAAGCTCAGAAATTTGCCGTCGGGAGAAATCTTTGTATCTGCCAACGCGGCTTTGCCGCTGACCAGCGTGCGCGGCGTTTGCGTTTTCAAGTCGTACCATACCAAAGCCGTTGCTCCCTGAAACAAAATGCTTGCTCCATCAGGAGCCCACTGATAGTCAGCCGGAGCGTGCCGGCCCAGACCCGTCGCCTGGGTCGGTTCAGACGGATTCGCGGGAAGCATGGACTGCAGACGGTCAGCGGGTACAAGCACGCGGCGCTCGCCGGAAGCCGCATCCATGATCCACAAATCGGGGGCGGCTTCTTTCTTTCCTCTGTCCCTCGGTTGTTGCTGATTTTTGTTCGGGGTCCGCGAGCGTTCCGCGACAGGACTTTTTGTTTCAAGAAAACTCACATGCGTGCCGTCGGGCGCCCAGGCAATTCCGCGCAGCAGGTTGCCGTTGAGGCTGGGTGCGGAGTAAATGCGGCCCACCGTAAGCAATCTTGCCTGGGCCGGAGCATCAGCCTGCTGCGCTTGCGTGCAGCGAGCGCCAGCCAGCAGGGTGAATGCGAACATGCAAAGATGGACACACGTTTTAAGATTCCTGGAATGCATGCACTCCTCGCTTACTCGGCAAATCGTGCCGCGGCAAAATAGTTTTTGCTTGTCAGTGATTTTAACACCTATAATGCCGCCAAATTATTACACGGCCGGGGATTGAATGTCGCAAGCGATTGCGCCGCAAATGTTCTTCACCAGATTTTTTCCAAATAGCTGGAGGCTCACCGCGCGCCCTTCACACAGCGCGAACTTGCGTATCGTCCGCGCGCCCATCTCCTGCGCGCTTCTTTTGTTGGCGCTGCCTCGGGTTGCCGGCGCGCAGTGGAATCCGCTCAACCCGGTGACCGGCGTGAAGAAGGATGCCGCCGGCGTAACGCTGAGCGAGAAAGTTGGAACGCTGCGCCTGCAGGTCGAGTCCGACTCCATTGTGCGAGTGACGTACACGGTGGCCGCAATTCCGCCAGGAACTCGGCAATTTATGATCACCAGGGAGAATTGGCCGCCCGTGGAATGGGCCATGCAGTCGAACGAGAAGGAGATCACCCTGTCGACGGCCAGACTTAAAGTGACCGTAACGCGCAATGACGGCGCGATACTTTTCAGCGACTCCAGCGGAAAGAAATTATTTCAGGATTACGATCGCAGCTTGGTCCCCGTACAGGTCAACGGCGAGAAAACCTATCACTCCGAAATGTTTTCAAACCTGTGGGATTCCACCGAAGCATTTTATGGGCTGGGCCAGCACCAGGCCGGAGTGTGGAACTATCATGGCGAAGATGTGGAGCTTTCGCAGGACAACACCAACATCTCCATCCCCATGTTTCTTTCGAGCAACGGCTACGGGATTTTCTGGAACAACGCCTCGCGCAGCCGCTTCAACAACCGTTTTCCCCACGCGCTTTATCTAAGCTCCGAAGTCGCCGATTCCGTGGACTACTACTTCATGTACGGGCCGGAATTCGACAAAATCATCGCCGATTATCGCGACATGACCGGCGCCGCACCACTGTTCGGCAAGTGGGCCTACGGATTCTGGCAGTGCAAAAACAAATACGAATCGCAGGGCGAAATTCTTGGCGTGGCCCACAAATACCGGGAGCTGCGCATTCCCGTGGACAACATTGTGCAGGACTGGTTCTGGTGGCGCACCATGGGCGAGCCGGTTTTCAATAAAAACTATCCCGACCCCGCGGGCATGATAGGGGATCTTCATAAAAATAATTTCCACGTGATGTTCTCGTTCTGGCCCTATTTCAGGCCCGGCTCGGCTGTTTACGAAGAGATGGATAAGCGCGGCTTTTTTATCGACCGCACCAAGGCAGCCGGATTTCATCCCGCGGGGCAGGCGCTGTACGACGCCTTCAATCCCGAAGCGCGCAAATATTACTGGCAGCTGATCGACAGGGGCCTTTTCAAGATCGGCGCCGACGCGTGGTGGCTGGACACCGACGAGCCGGAGACCGAAGGCCGCGAGACCAGCGTGCTGGTAAATAATAAAGTTGCCATCGGCGGTGGCGCGCAGTACGCAAATTTGTTCTCGCTGATGACCACGCAAGCGGTTTACGAAGGCCAGCGGGCCGCCTCAAATGACAAACGCGTTTTTATTCTATCGCGTTCGGCGGCGGCGGGAACGCAACGCAACAGCGTCGCGGCCTGGTCAGGCGACGTGGAATCCAATTGGTTAAGCTTCGCGCGGCAGATCCCTGCCGGGCTAAATTTCTCGCTCTCCGGAATACCTTACTGGACCACCGATATCGGCGGATTCATCATCGGCAATCCCGATGATCCGGCCTATCGCGAGCTTTTTATTCGCTGGTTCGAGTACGGAACCTTTTGCCCAATTTTTCGTCTGCACGGCACGCGCACCACAAATACCAATGAGTTGTGGTCGTACGGAGAGCAGGCCCAAAAAATTCTTACGGACTACGACCGTCTGCGTTACCGGCTGATGCCGTACATCTATTCCCTGGCGTGGAAAACCACCCGCGAAGGCTACACGCTCATGCGGCCGCTGGCCATGGATTTCCGCAGCGACGTACGTGCGCAAAATATCGGCGACCAATTTATGTTTGGCCCGGCGTTGCTGGTAAATCCCGTGACCGAGCCGGGCGCCACGAAACGCCATCTGTACTTGCCACGCGGCGCGTGGCGAGATTTCTGGACCGGTCGCAAAGTTGACGGCGGCAACGCCATCGACGCTTCCGCTAACCTGGAGCGCATGCCACTTTATGTTCGCGCCGGTTCCATCATTCCCATGGGGCCGGAACTGTTGTTTGCAACCGAGAAACCCGCCGATCCCGTCGAGTTGCGGATTTATCAAGGAGCCGACGGCGATTTCCTCTTATATGAAGATCAAAACGACAATTACAACTACGAAAAAGGCGCCTACGCAACCATTGAAATGCATTGGGATGACAGCAAAAAAATACTGACGCTGGCCGATCGCTGGGGAAAGTTTACAGGCATGTTGCAAAACCGCACTTTCAAAATTGTCGTGGTGCGCGAAGATGTCGGCGTGGGCATCGAAACCACCACGCTACCTGACATCGTCATTCAATACTCCGGCAAGCAATTATCCGTGAACACGGCGCATGCGGCCGCCACCGCCCCGCTCAATTAACTCACCGACACGCTGGTTATTTCGTCGAGAATTTGTAAATGGAAATACTGTGGAATTTCTTGCCGGGCTTGAGTGTGGTGGTTGGAAAATCCGGATGGTTTGGTGAGTCCGGGAAGTGCTGGGTCTCCAGGCAAATTGCCGTGCGTCGTTCGTAGCTGACACCACCCTTGCCGTGCGCCGTGCCGTCCAAAAAATTTCCGGTATAAATCTGGATGCCGGGCTCGGTGGTTGAGACTTCCAGAATCCGCCCAGTGGTGGGTTCATAAAGCGTGGCGGCGGGGCTGGGTTTATCTTTCATGCCGGCGTCGAGTACCCAGTTGTGATCGTAGCCGTGGCCGATTTTCAACTGCTCGTCATCCTGATCGATGCGCGCGCCGATGGCCGTTGCTTCCCGAAAATCGAACGGCGTACCGGCCACTGCGCGAAGCTCACCGGTAGGAATTAATGCCGCGTCCACGGGCGTGAAACGGCTGGCGCGAAGAGTGAGCTTGTTTTCGAGAATCGTGCCGGAGCCCGCCAGGTTGAAATAGGAATGATTGGTCAGATTGACGACAGCTTTCTTGTCGGTTGTGGCGGAGTACTCGATTTTCAATTCGTTGGCATCGTTGAGGGAGAAACTCACCTCGACGGACAGATTTCCGGGGTAGCCTTCCTCGCCATCTTTGCTTATATAACGCAGGCGAAGTAACGAGGGATTGTTCAGCGAACCGGGCGCGGCGTCCCACAGCACTTTATTGAAAACGCCGTGCAGATGGTTCTCGTGATCATTCTTGGGAAGAGTAAATTCCTTGCCATCCAGTGAAAACTTTGCCCCGGCGATACGATTGGCGTAGCGTCCCGCAGTGGCGCCGATATAGGCAGTGCCGTTTTCGTAGCCTTCGAGTGTGTCATATCCAAACACGACGTCGCCAAGTTTGCCGTTGCGATCGGGAACCTTGATGGAGACAACGGTGGCGCCGAAATCGGTAATGACGACTTCCATGCCCGATTTGTTGGAGAGCGTGTAGAGGCGAGCTTCGCGCCCGTCGCGGATCTTGCCGAACGCGCGCATTTTCACTCCAGGGGACTTGGCATCCTTCGCAGGGCGAGCGTCAGCAAGCGAAGCAGTGAGCCCCATTAACAGTAGCATGCAGATTCCGATTTTCATTTTGTCTCTCCTGGATATGCCCGCCTGCAAGATAAATGCGGCACTAAACCTTGTACGCCAACGGCGCAGTGTTGTCGACATGTGGAGCGGTGAGATTTTCAGATCAAATGGTATCCGGAATCGGCTCTATCCGTCCTAGCAGCAGCACGTAGCCTGCAATGCCGACCAATAAAAATACCGCGGCAGCCGCGAAGGCCCACGCAAAAGAATGCGTGGCGCTCACAACATAACCGGTGAAAATGGGAGCGACGATGGCGGACAGCTGATTTCCAAAATTGAGAATGCCGCCCAGTCTTCCGACGCTGCCTGCCGGAGCAATCAAGGAGGGAATGGACCAGCCTACCGGTGCAGCGGCAGCGAGGCCGCCTATGGAGATGGTGATCCAGAAGATGGCCGCGAGTGGAGTAGCGGCCTGCACCGCGCCAAAAATTCCCAAACCGAAGGCCGTGCCGACCACCAGCACGACTTGACGGACGCGGGAAGAATCGTAGCCACGCTGAATCAGATCGTTCACCATCCAGCCGCCGATGAAAAAATCGGTGAGCGCGGCGAAGATCCACGGAACGCTGGTGTAGAGAACAGAGTCGCGAAGATTCACATGCAGCGCAGTGGAGAGATAGCTGGGTAACCAGGTCAGCAGCAAATAAAAAGTGTAGTTGTATGCCGCGGAGCCCAACACCAGGCCGGCAACTTTGCGCTGGCTTAGGAGATAGGCGAGAGTGGCTCCTTTGCGGGATTGATTGGCGCCCTCGGGTTGCGCGCCTCCTTCGACGATGTAGTGACGCTCGGCTGCAGAGAGATTTTTGTCTTCAGCGGGATTTCTGTACAGCCAGTAAAAAAGCGCGAAATAAAAAAGGCTGATAAAGGCGGTAGCGGCAAAACTGAAGCGCCAGCCAAAGTGCAATAGGAGCAGGCCAACGAAAGGCACGCCGAGGGCGGGGCCCAGTTTTGCAGCGGAATCGAAGAAGGCGGTGGCCAAGCTGCGCTCGCGATCAGGAAACCAGTAGCCTACCGCTTTGGAATTTCCCGGAAACGTGGGGGCTTCCCCAACTCCCAGAAGCAGGCGCGCGAAGAAGAAAGATCCGAGTCCGGTGGCTGCCGCGGAGCAGAAGGACGCGACGCTCCACAGAAATGTGCTGATGATGCCAACTTTGCGCACTCCAAAGCGATCGAGTAAGATACCGGAAGGAATTTGCAGCGCGGCGTAGGTCCAACTGTAAGCGCTGAGCAGGTATCCGAAAGTAATGGTGGTGATGCCAAAAGCTTGATGAAGCGCCTGCTGGGAAACCGAGATGTTGACGCGGTCGAGATAATTCACGAAGACGCCGAAGCCAAGAAGCGCGGCAATCAGCCAGCGCCGGCGCGGCAGAGATTGGTTTTTGTATGGTTCGAGGTGTGGGTTAACGGCGCTCAAATCGGTTTTTGAGTGTAGACGATCCAGGCGAAGATGGCACGGAGTAACCGGCGGCGCCACCCGCTATTTGCGGTGACCGTTGTGGTCCAGCTTGTATTCGCCGATCTTGCGGCTGAGGGTGTTGCGGTGAATCCCCAAAACTTGCGCTGCGCGCGACTGGTTGCCTTCGGCGCGATCCAGGACCCGTTTGATAAAGCGCTTTTCGAATTCACATACCGCTTCGTCGAAAAGAATGCCGCGCTCCACCATCTGACTTACGAGGCCTTCCAGTTGGTCTTTCACCTTGCCACGCTCCATCAAAATAAGACATGCCCAGGGTACGAGGCAAAACCAAAAACTACAAATCTTTCCCGGTAAGAATCCAAAACGCTTCCAGATATTTTGCGCGGGTGGCGGCCACCACTTCCGCGGGTAATTCCGGCCCCGGGGGCGTCTTGTTCCAGTGAATGCTCTCGAGGTAGTCGCGGACAAACTGTTTGTCGAACGATGGCTGCGGACCGCCCGGCCGGTAATGCGCCGCGGGCCAGAAGCGCGAGGAATCGGGAGTGAGCGCTTCGTCGATCCACAGTAGTTCGCCGTTGCGCACGCCAAATTCGAACTTGGTGTCCGCCAGCAAAATTCCTCGAGGCTCGGCATATGCCGCCGCCAGATGGTAAAGCGCGATGCTCACTGCTCGAACGCGCGTGGCCATCTCGTCGCCGATCAGAGCGCGCGCCTGTTCGAAAGAAATATTTTCATCGTGCCCGGCCGCAGCTTTTGTGGAAGGTGTAAAAATCGGCCCCTGCAGCCGCTCTGATTCCCGCAACCCGGAGGGCAACTCGAGGCCGCAAATTTTTCCGGTGGCCGCGTAATCCTTCCAGCCCGATCCTGAAACATAACCGCGCACGACGCATTCGATAGGCAATGGCTGCGTTTTGCGGACCATCATGGAACGCCCGGCGAGTTCTTCGCGGTAGGCGTCGAATGGCGCGGGAAACTCTGTCGCGCCCAGCACATGGTTGGGAATTACATCCTTCAGCAGCGCGAACCAGAACAGCGAAAGTTGAGTGAGCACGCGCCCTTTATCGGGAATTGGCGTGGGTAGAATTACATCGAAGGCAGAGAGGCGGTCGGTAGCCACGATCAGCAGCTTGTCGCCCAGATCGTAAATATCGCGCACTTTGCCGCGAGCTGATGGCGTCAGCCCGGGAAAATTTGTTTCACGCACGATGCGGCTAGCAGGAATTGCAGGCAAAAAAACTTTCCCCCGACGAAGTGGACAGCATTTTAGCGCAGCGCTTGGCGTTGTCAAAGGCGCCGCGGTGGAAAACTCGCGGGAAATTTCGGCACTAAAAAAATCAACGCGAAGAGTGAGTGAGCAGTGCTAGGCCGCCGAGGCCGCCGCGGCGCGTTCCTTGGGCGAAGCATCGCCCTCCCATCGCACGCTCACCAGTTTTGAGACGCCCGGCTCCTGCATGGTCACACCGTAAAGCACGCTGCCGGTTTCCATGGTTTTGCGGTTATGCGTCACGATAATAAATTGGGTCTGGTCGCTCATCGCGCCGATCAGCTTCGTGAAGCGCCCCACGTTCGCTTCGTCCAGCGGCGCATCCACTTCGTCCAGGATGCAGAAGGGGCTCGGCTGGTAGCGGAAAATCGCGATCAGCAGCGCCAGCGCCGTCATGGCTTTCTCGCCGCCGCTCAGCAGCAAAATATTCTGCAGGCGCTTTCCCGGAGGCGAGGCCACGATGTCGATCCCCGCGTCCCCGGAGCTGTCCACCTCCGTCAGGCGCATCTCCGCCATACCGCCGCCGAAAATGGTGTGGAACGCATCCGAAAAGCTCTTGTTGATGGCGTGAAACGCGTGCTCAAATTTTTCCTTGGTGGCCGCGTCCAGTTCCGCGATGGCTTGCTGCGTATCCAGAATGGATTTCAGCAAATCATCGCGCTCGCGCGTGAGGAAAGTAAAGCGTTGGTCGCACTCGTTGAATTCCTCGAGCGCCATCATGTTCACTGCGCCCATGGATTCGATGCGCTCCTTCATCTCACGGTAACCGGCCTCGGCAACCGCCAGCTCTTCGCCGCTCATGAATGCGGTTTCCGTCGCCATTAAATCTTCCGGCTGCGCGTTCACTTCCGCCATGCACGTTTCGCGCAAATGCTGGCGGTCGGAATCGTTGCGCGCGCGGCCGATTTCCGCCTGGCTGCGCTGCTCGCGAAGTTCCTGTATAGATTGCCGCTCCATGCGCAACTGATCTTCCATCTGGCCAACGCGGCTGCGGCCGCCGTCCCACTCCTGTTCCAGTTCGCGCTGCCGCACTTCCAGCCGCAATTTTTCGCCGCGCAGCCCTTCCAATTGCAAGGTAAGTTCCTGGCTTTGTTGCGCCAGACCTGCAAGCTCGTCGTTCACAGAAGCCAATAGCTGCTGGAGCGAAGCCTCGCGGCGCACCAGTTCGGCATTTTCCTCCGCCAGTCGAGTAGCCAGCGCGTCCGCTGCGGACAGGCGTTCGTTCATTGCCGCCAACTCCGCGCGTCCCGAAGCCAGTTCGTTTTGGTCCGATTCCACCGACCCGCGGAGCTCCACCAGTTGTTCGCTGAGGCGCGCTCGCTCGGCCTCCGCTTCCGCGCGGCTCGCCGTTGCCGCGGCGTGTTCTTCGCGTGCGTGCTCGGCACGCGCGCGCGCGCGTTCCACATCCTGCCGGATGCGCCGCAATTCATTTTGGCAAACTGTCAGTTCCAGCCCCAAACGCGCCAGTTCACCCTGCATTTGCTGGTGCCGGTGACGCGCCGCGAAAACATTGTGGTCCGCTTCACGCTGCTGCAGCGCGACTTCTTCCAGCGCCTTCTCCGCAATTTGCGTGTCCGCCATCACCACTTCCAGCGCCGCCTGTTTTTCGCCGGTCTGATGTTCCAACTGAATTACTTCGGCGTCCAGCGCCCTGAGCTCGCGCTTCATTCCCAGCGGACCGGCCTCGTCGGCGCGCCCGCCCGTAACCATGCGCCCCTGGTAGCAAGTTCCGTCGGGGGTTACAAACGCGAATTGCGGATTGTCCCGCGCCAGCCGCTCAGCGGCGCCAGCATTGTCCGCAAGATAGGCCGCCTTCAGCCGCGGCAAAAACTGTTTCGCGGCCGCGCCCAGCGGATCACGAAATTCCACCAGTTTGTCCAGCCGCGAAATCACACCATCTTCCACGCGGAAATTGATGATGGGCTCGTACTCCGCCAGCCGCAGGTTGCGCAGCGAATCCACGAAAAACGTGGCGCGCCCGCCCACTTCATTGCGCAGCAGCGAAACCCCGGCTCGCGCGTGGTCGTAAGTCTCCACCACCACGTATTCCAGTTCATCGCGCAAGTACTGCTCGATGGCTGCTTCGTGGTGCTCTTCCACTTCGGCATAATCCGCCAGCACGCCGACCGCGTGAAAATCCTGCCCGCCGCCGCGCTCGTTGGCCGCAAACAATTTCTGCACGGCATCCGCGGTGTACGAACGGTCATTCAATATCTGCGTCAGTGTGGAATGGCGCGCACGCACGCCTGACAGCGAATCGCGCAGGACATCCGCCTGCTGCTTGATCGTTTCGCTCTCCTGCCGCAACTCGCGAATCGTGGTGTGCCAGTCCGCGGTTTTTCCCTTCAGTATCGCCAGTTGCCCGCTGGCCGCTTCGAATTCGTGTGCCGCGCTGTCGGCATCGTCACGCAGCTTGATGGATGATTCCAATAAATCGTGCTCGTTCGTTTCCAGTTTGCTCAGCGCTTGCCCCTGGTGGACCAGCGCTTCCTCGGCCTGTTTCTGTTCGCCATGCAGGTGCAGCAAGCTTTCGCCCGCCTCCACTTCCGCGCGCCGCAGCGCTTCAATCCGCGCCTCCGAGGCTGCAATCGACGCCGAGCGCGAATGCGCGCGACCCGCCAGCTCTTCCACCCGCCCGCTCAGAATGCCCGACTCTTCGCGCAAATACGTCACCGCCTGAATTTGCGCGGTGCTGCGGCGCTCGCAATCGGCGGCCTGCGCAGTTGCTTGCACCAGTTCGCCCGAAACCTGGCCATAGCGCAGCGATAATTCTTCCGAGCGCTGGAGGTTAAAATTAATACGATTTTCACCGCGGTCCACTTCCAGCGCCGTCAAATTCAGAATATTCTGGTTCTGCCGGATTTCCGCATCCAGTTCATAAATCCGCTGGTTCAAGCGGTCATGATCGTCTTCCTGCTGCTTGATGGAGGTCGCGTGTTGAGTTTCCGCCGCGATCATTTCCGCAAGCTGCGCCGCCAATCGCTCCGCTTCCTGGTCCAGCTCACGCGCCTTTCCGGCCAGCATTTGCCGCACAATGCCGCGCATCTGGTCGCGAATTTCTGAATAACGCCGCGCTTTCGATGCCTGCCTCTTCAGCGAACCTAGCTGCTTTTCCACTTCCACCACAATGTCGTTCACGCGCGAAAGATTTACGTTGGAGGATTCCAGCTTCGCTTCCGCAAGGCGTTTCTTGGTTTTGAATTTGGTGACGCCCGCGGCTTCTTCAATAATCGCGCGCCGCTCCATCGGCTTCGTGGACAAAATCAGCCCGATGCGCCCCTGTTCGATGATGGCGTAGGAGTCCGGTCCCAAGCCGACGCCCATGAACATTTCCTGGATGTCGCGCAGCCGGCCGGTCCGCCCGTTAATTAAATATTCGCTCTGGCCAGAGCGATACAGCCGCCTGCTGATGACCACTTCGCCCGGTTTGGTCGCCAGCACTGGTTTATCCGCATGTTTCTTACGGCGTTTGAATTTTTCTCCCGGCACAGCCGGGGCTTCCATGTCTGTCTGGGGGGTGTCTTCGGTTTGTTCAGGGGACTGCGCGGGGACCAGCGAGTGAATTTCGGTGTTGTAGTTAGGATCGTCCAGGGCCAGCGTCATCTCCCGGCCCGCCGTGGGGTAGGCGTCCGGGGCGGCGGCCAACGCGTCAGCCTGTGCCTGAATCTCGGCGCTTTCCATCACGAAACGCGCCGCTTCGGCGAGTTCCGGATCCTCCATCGTGATCGTAACTTCGGCCAGCCCTAGCGGCGGGCGCTTCTGGGTGCCGTTGAAAATGCAGTCGGCCATGCGCTCCGCGCGCAGGGATTTGTGGCTTTGTTCTCCGAGCACCCAGGAGATGGCGTCCACCACGTTCGATTTGCCGCAGCCATTAGGGCCGACGATGCAGGTCGTGCCCGAGCCGCTGAACGTCACCACGGTACGTTCGCAAAACGACTTAAAGCCAACAATTTCAACTTTTCGCAGCTTAAGCAAGGTTTCCTCTTTAGGTCTCCACGCGCGCGTCAAAATTCAAGCAGCAACCGCTAGTTCAAAAACGCCAACACCGCAGCGGTTCGAAAAGCGCGCTAAGAGACGAGTCTTTGTTCCTGGGGAGGAAGGCCGGTGTTCAGACAAAAACGTTGGCTGGTTCTCGATGAGAGCCCTGGCCGCCGGTCGCTGGCGCGTGGATGGCGGTACGGAATAAAAAATTAGCACGAAGCCGCAGACGTGTAAAGCATTACCCCACGCGTTGTGGCCGATTTATTAAGGCCACAACCGCAACAGCATCAGCGCTACCTGTCGCGACTCGCGAAGTGGCCGGGTGCCCGACGCCGAATTTGCGTCTGGGGATTTTGCAAAGGTCCGAGCACGAACTCCTCGCTGCTCGTCCCTCACCTGATTTCCGATGATGCAACCATCTCCTTCTTCAAATACTTGTCATACCACGCAAGAATCCGGTTCAAGCGATCCACCAGATGCTTCTCCTCATGAAATCCATGAGGCTCGCGGGGATATAGCACCAATTCCGTCTCCACCCCATAACGCTTCAGGCCGCGATAGAGCTCCATGCTCTGCCCGACGGGGTCCACCGTGTCCGCCTCGCCTTGCAGAATCAACGTGGGCGTCTTGGCGTTCTTCAAATGCACAAACGGAGAGCTGTTCAGAAACCCGGCGACCTTCTCTGGCTCGTAGGGCACTCCGTAGAACCATTCATCGTAAGAAGGGCCTTCTTCCGTGCCGTATTCCGAAATCAAATTAGACAATCCAGCTCCGGACACCGCCGCTTTGAACCGCGTCGTCTGCGTGATGGCCCATTCCGCCATATATCCGCCATACGACCATCCTCCAATCCCGAGTTTTTCAGGATCAGCAATTCCCCGCGCGATTAAATCGTCCACACCCGCCATGACGTCTTTGAAGTCCCCGCCGCCCCAGTCTCCGCGGTTCATCTCGATAAATTTCTGACCGTAGCCGATGGATCCGCGAATGTTGGGGTAAAAAACCGCATAGCCGCGCGCCACCAGCAGTTGGCCCCAGGGATCCACGGTATCTTCCCACGCGCCCGTCGGCCCGCCGTGAATCAGTGCTATTAACGGCACCTTCGATTTGCCGTCTAGAGCGGCGGGCTTCAGCAGCGCTGCCTCGATCTCCAGCCCATCGAACGATTTGTATTTGTAATATTCCGGCGCCACCAGTGCATATTGTTTCCACGCATCGTTCACGCGGGTCACTTGTCGCGGGATGGAATTTTGGTCCCACACAAAAAGTTCTTGAGGCTGTGTGGCCGTTTGTGACACAAAAAATATTTTACCGTCATGAGCCACCGCAAAAGCGGAAGGATTTACAGACACGGCTGCATCAACATCGGTCATGGCTCCGGCCGCGCCAAATTTCTTTAACCTAGTATGAAATCCATCCCCGGTAATTGCGACCAGCCCACCGTCGTCCAGCCACTTGTAATCAAAAATTTGGCGATCGAGATTCAGTCCCGTCAGGTTGCGCGTTGCGGGGTTCCTCACCGGAAGCAGCATCAAATCGTGCGGCGAAGGTCCATCCCCTCTAGAGCCGATGAAGCCAATCGCCTTGCCATCCGGCGAAACAGTGATTTTGCCAAACGGTCCACGTGGCGCGACAAGCGGCTTCATCGCGCCGTCCGGAATGGGTACGCTGAAAATCCGGTCGGTGTTCTGATCCGACTCCGGATGATCGGTGCCCGCCACCACGACGCTTTCGCCTTCGGGCATCCAGGCCAGTTCCTTGATCTCCCAGCTTGCCGGCGTGATGGCTCTGCTATCGCCGGAATCTGCCGGCATCAGCCACAGCCGCGGGTGTTTTTCATCTTTGTCGGCCACGCGAGCGTCATTTTTGTCTTTCTCCTTCTTCTGCTCTTCCTCGTTCTTGGCATCGGGCGCGATATACGCGATGTATTTCCCATCCTTCGACCACTCAAAAGTTTTGATGTCGCTTTTTCCCTTGGTTCGCGCTACGCCCTCACCTTCGCCACTGTTCATCACGTAAATCTGCTGCTCGTCGCCGCCGCGGTTGGACAAGAACGCCAGCCGCTTGCCATCCGGTGACCATCGCGGAGAAGTTTCCGACTTCGCGGAGTAGGTAAATTGCCGCGCGCTGTTCGATTGTTTTTCATACATCCAGATGTGCTGGACCCTCTTCTCACCCTTGGGCGCCTCCGAAACCACAAACGCGAGCCGTGAGCCGTCCGGCGCCAGCTGCAGATCCGACAAGAAATGAATGTTCAGCGAGGCCTCCGGTGTCAGCGCCTTTTTGCCTTCGGAGCCAGCGCTCTGTTGCGCCGCTACTCCATTTCCACAAAGAAGCAACCCGAGTACCGCGCTACCATAGCGAATATTTTTCAATTACATCCTCCGCATAACCAGAGAACTGTAGCGGCTTGGGGTATCGCCGGTCAATTTGCGTGACACGCAACGCAGCGACAAGCACAGGTACAACGCTTCTGCATTGCTCCTCTTCGGAAGCCTCAGCTACAATCTAGCGTTTATCCATCATCACGAAAGCACACTGGGAAGATATGGCCGAGATTCAGCTGCACAACACTCTGGGCGGGAAAATCGAACCCTTCGTCCCACAAACTCCGGGTGAAGTGCGCATGTACAGTTGCGGCCCCACGGTCTACGACTTCGCACACATCGGAAATTTTCGCACTTTCGTCTTCCAGGACATTCTGCGCCGCTTCCTGAAAGCGCGCGGGTACAACATCACCCAGGTGATGAATCTCACCGACGTGGACGACCGCATCATCGCCAACGCCGCCGCCGCGCATGTTAGCATTCGCGATTACACCGAAAAATTCGCCCAGGCTTTTTTCGACGATTGCAAGACGCTCAGCATCGAATCTCCCGAGCGCTGGACGCGCGCCACCGACAACATAGACGACATGGTGCAACTCATCGAGCGCCTTCGCGAAAAGTCCTTCACCTACGAAAGTGAAGGCTCCATCTATTACCGCATCGCGAAATTTCCCAACTACGGCAAGCTCTCCAATATCGATGTCACCGGCATCCAGGCGGGCGCGCGGGTAGACGTGGACCGCTACGAAAAAGAAAGCGCCCGCGATTTCGCGTTGTGGAAAGCGCCCAAGGAGGGCGAGCATTTCTGGGATACGAGCATCGGCAAAGGCCGCCCTGGCTGGCACATCGAATGTTCCGCCATGGCCATGAAGTTTCTGGGCGAAACGCTGGACATTCACACCGGCGGCATCGATCTCGCTTTCCCGCACCACGAAAACGAAATCGCCCAAAGCGAGGCCGCCACCGGCAAGCGCTTCGTCAAATATTGGCTGCACGCCGAGCACCTGCTTGTCGAAGGCGAGAAGATGTCCAAGTCTCTCGGCAATTTCCATACGCTGCGCGATCTTTTCGCCAAAGGCTACAAGCCTTCGGCGCTGCGTTTCGCCCTCGCCAGTGTTCCATATCGCCGCCAGTTGAATTTCACCTTCGATGGATTGCAACAGGCTTCCAGTTCGGTCGAGCGGCTAAGAAATTTCGCCGATCGCCTCGCGCAAGGCAAATTTCTCCCCTCCCCCGAAAAAACCACGAAAAAAAGCATGTCCGCTCGCATCGACGAAGCCGCCAAGGAATTCGACGCCGGCCTCTCCGATGACCTCAATACCGCCCGCGCCCTGGGGGCCACGTTCGAATTCGTGCGTGAAGCCAACATCGCCATGGACAAAGGCGAATTCGCCCAGTCTGAAGTCGCCGCCGCACAAAAATTTCTCCAGACCTTCGACCAGGTTTTCTCGGTCATCGAAAACAACGACGCGCAAAAGCTTCAGGCCCTCGGTTATGCCCAGGAAAACAGCTCCTCCGATGATACCGAAATCGAAAAACTCGTGGCCGAACGCCAGGCCGCCCGTCAGTCCCGTGACTTCGCCGCCTCCGACCGCATCCGCAAAACCCTCTCAGAACGTGGTATAATTCTTGAAGATTCTAGGGATGGCAGTGTCCGCTGGAAACGCAAATGACCAAAAATCTCCGACTTCTGGCCATCAATTTCTCTCCCGCCGAGATTCGCCCCAATCTTTACAGCGTTGATTAGTTTCCTCCTTCCTTCCGCGGTAGAAATTCTGTAAGTACGCCTCGAACCGTTTATCCGCCCCCCGGCAAGCTCCGCCTAACCGTTAACCATCTTCTTTAAGGAGGAAGAAATGATCACGACATCGGAATCCAAAACGAAATCTCTTGCCACCGCGCCGTCGAAATCAGAGTGGAAGTTCCCCAAGCTCGTCACTGAGATTCCTGGACCGCACGCCAAGCGCGTCCTCGAAGCCGACGCCAAGCACATGTCTCCGTCGTACACACGCGATTACCCGCTGGTCGCCAGGCGCGGACGCGGCGCGGTGGTCGAGGACGTGGACGGCAACATGTTTATGGACTTCGCCGCAGGCATTGCCGTTTGCTCCACCGGCCATTGCCACCCCCAAGTTGTCGCCGCCATTCAGGAACAGGCCGGCGAGCTTATCCACATGTCCGGCACCGATTTTTACTACGAAAACATGCCGCGCCTGGCAGAAAAATTGGCCGCCACTGTTCCCGGCGCTGAAGCGAAAAAAGTTTTCTTCACCAATTCCGGCACCGAAGCTGTCGAAGGCGCCATCAAGCTTGCCCGTTATGCCACCAGGCGCGACAAGTTCATCGCTTTCTACGGTTGTTTCCACGGCCGCTCCATGGGCTCACTTTCTCTAACCGCTTCGAAGTCCACCCAGCGCAAAGGTTTCGGCGCGCTGCTAGGCGGCGTCGAGCACATTCCGTATCCTTATGCCTATCGCTGCGCGCACGGCCACACCGCGGACACCTGCGGCGCCGAAATTCTCGAGCAGCTCGAGGGTCAGATTTTCAAGCGCCTCTTCGATCCCGAAGAAGTTGCCGGCATCATCATTGAGCCCATACAGGGAGAAGGCGGCTACGTCCCGGCCCCCGATTTTTTCCTCCAGGAGCTGCAGCGCATCTGCCGCCAGCACGGCATCATGTTGATCGTGGATGAAGTGCAGTCCGGCATGGGGCGCACCGGCCAGTGGTGGGCTTGCGAAAAGTCCGGCATCGAGCCCGACATTCTCTGCTCCGCAAAGGGTATCGCCAGCGGCATGCCCCTCGGCGCGTTCATAGCCCGCGAAAGCGTCATGAACTGGAAGCCCGGCTCGCACGGCACGACCTTCGGCGGCAACCCTGTTTGCATCGCCGCCGCCCTGGCCACCTTTGACCTGATCGAATCCGAGTACCGCGAAAACGCGCGCCTGCTTGGTGAATACATCTTTCAGAAAACCGCCAAGTGGACCGACAAGTTCGAAATCGTTGGCGACATTCGCGGCCGCGGATTAATGGTCGGCATCGAAATCGTTCGCGACCAGAAAACCAAGGAAAAAGCTCCCGACCTGCGCAATCAGATCGTGGACCGCGCCTTCTACCACGGCTTGTGCATCCTGGGAGCCGGCGAAAATTCTATTCGCCTCTCGCCGCCTCTGATGATCGACCGCGAGCAAGCCGACGTCGCCCTCGCCATCCTCGAAAAGTGCATCCAGGAAGCACAGGCCAAAGCCTAAGCGTCGTTCTCAACCCAAAACTAAATCCCGTGGCAGCCGGGAGTTTGGCACCACGGGATTTTTCTTTGTATACTCCCTCCACGGTTACGCGTCCCACCCGAACACAATCATGCCCATTTTTTCGCGCCTGATTTTTTACGCCGTGCATTTCAGCGCTCGCCGGGGTCTGCGCGAAGCTGAGGACTCCATATCAGCGACGCAACCGACTCCTCAGCAACAAAAATTCCAAGAAAAAGAAAATGCCCGCCGCACCGGCACTCGCGGAGAAACGTACGCCTATTGGTACCTGCGTCGCCACGGCTACATCTTCGTCGCAAAAAATTACATGCCCCACGGAGCCAAAGGCGAGCTCGACCTCGTCGGTTACGACGGCAGCACCCTCGCTTTCGTGGAAGTAAGAACCCGCACCATCCGCGATGACATTACTGGCATTCCCGAACTCAGCGTCAACTCTGCCAAACAGCGCGTCCTAGTGCGCACCGCCCAACGTTTCCTGGCCGACCGCCGCATCAGCGAAGGCCCCACGCGCTTTGACGTGCTGGCCATCGACAATGTCCCCGGCCACCCGCCCCAGATCCGCTTGCATAAAGATGCCTTCAGCCCTCAACTCCGCCGCTGAAATGGCATTACCGTGAGCTATGCGAGTGTTCTAAACACCGATAACGATCCCGGCGCATTTCCGCCGCGCCGCGCAAACCCGCCGCGCCGCAATCGCGGTACAATTTACCAACCGTGCGGGGTGCCCATCCCCCGAGCCCGATTTAGAAATTGTCGAGGAGGCGTCATTGCCTGAGCTGCGCAAGGATCCCATTACCGGCCGCTGGGTCATCATCTCCACGGAACGCGGCAAGCGTCCTAACGAATTTCTGCGCGAAAGCGTGGTGGCCTCCAACGGCAAAAATTGCCCCTTCTGTCCCGGCAGCGAAGCGAAAACGCCCACGGAGATTCTGGTTTATGGCCGCAACGGCGGCGGCATAAACACTTCCGGCTGGAGCATTCGTGTCGTCCCCAACAAATTTCCCGCCCTGGGCATCGAAGGCGACCTCGATCGCGAGGGCGAAGGCCTTTTCGACAAAATGAATGGCGTCGGCGCTCACGAAGTCATCATTGAAACCCCCGATCACGCCGCCACGCTCGCCAGTCTTCCGGAGCGCGCCGTCGAAGACGTCTTGTGGGCGTATCGCGACCGCATGCTCGATCTGAAAAACGACAAGCGCTTCCGCTACATTTTAATTTTTAAAAATCACGGGGAGGCCGCCGGCGCCTCGCTTGAGCATCCGCACTCGCAACTGATCGCGCTGCCTATCGTCCCGCGCCGCGTGCGCGAAGAAGTGGACAATTGCTGGCACTACTACGACGAAAAAGAACGCTGCATTTTTTGCGACATCATTCGCCAGGAGCGCGACACCGGTGAACGCGTCATCGGAGAAAACGAGCATTTCATCACCCTGGCGCCCTACGCGCCGCGTTTCCCATTCGAAATGTGGCTGCTGCCCAAAACGCACGGCTCGTCTTATGAGAACAATCAAAGCTCCATCTATGGCAGCCTTGCGCGCATGTTGAAAGACACGCTCATGCGCCTCGACGCCGTACTCGACCGCCCCGCTTACAATTTCATGATTCACACTTCGCCCATCGGCGAGGAAATCAACGATCACTACCACTGGCACATCGAAATCATCCCCAAGCTCACCAAGGTCGCGGGCTTCGAATGGGGCACCGGCTTTTACATCAATCCCACGCCGCCCGAAGAATCCGCCCGCTTCCTGCGCGAAACCAAAATCGATTCGCCGCTGGCCGCCGAGAAAAAATAATTTCCAGGTCCACGCCATTGGGTGGCCCACACGCCGGATTAGCGTGTGG
>JALYLI010000011.1 GCA_030774335.1 Acidobacteriota bacterium
ACCGAATCGCAAGGGATTAAGCGCCAGAGCGGTTTCTAGTCGCCTTCGCTGGGATTCATACTGGCCCCGTACCCCCTACCCCCCTGTTTTTGAAAAAAGAGGCTGTAATTTGCTGAAAACAAAGAAACCGAAGCCCCAAAAAGAGCCAAGAGACTTTTAAGAGACCAACAAAGAGATCGCAGAACCGAAATAGAAAGTTCGAATTGACAGAGTCTCAGCGCACTAGTTTGCGACGGTCATGCCGTATTTTACTTACAAGAAAGAATAACTACAGCTGTACCAAGGGATAGAAATGTGGCGGGCGCAATGACCTGAACGTCGATAATTCCGTTTGGGATGGCGGGGAGAAACGCGGGCCTATGGTCGTTCAGTCTGTGATTTCATAAATTAAACGATAGTACTTTCGTAGTATTGCCACGTTTTCGCCTTGGACTTATAAAAGATGTACATGACACCCCACTTCTGGTCTGGCACCTGGCCGGCCAGAGGCAGCACCCCAATGCATCACGGCCGGATGATCGAAGCCATCCGGCCGTTTTTTTTTATATGCTGAGTGTGACGGCGGTGTCGCCAATCGTAAGGCAAATACAAATAGTGGAGTGAAGAATGACCTGGATCAAAACTGTGCGCATGGATGAGGACGAGCGCGTAAAGCAGGCCATGGAAGCTCAACGCCAACTTTATCCCATCGAATACGCCACTCCCGTGGCCAGTGTAGACAGCGCAGGCGACGCCGCCGGCATCACCGCGGCACACACCTTGCTCCCCGACGCGCTTTACCACGCCTTCAGCACCTACGGGGTTTTGCTCTCTCCCGAACTGCCGCTCACGCGCGATCAGCATGAAATGATCGCCACCATGGTGTCGGTAACCAACCGCTGCCACTATTGAATCGAATCCCACGCAGAGTTTCTGCGTCGCGTCACGCTCAACAAGGAAATGGTCGAGGCGCTGCAAAAGGACTACAAGACCGCGCCCATTCCCAATCAAGACCGCGTCATGCTGGACTACGTGGTGAAGTTAACTAAAGACGCCACGCAATGCAGCCCGGCAGACCACGCATCACTCCGCGCCGTGGGCTTCGACGATCGCGGCATCCTGCAAATCACGCTCATCGCCTCCTGGTTCAACTACATCAATCGCGTGGCGGACGCTCTCGGTGTAGGGCGCCCCGGCTAGTTGTTTTTGCTGTGCTGCGGAGTCTGGCAAATCGGCAGGTCAAATCAGAAAAATAGAAGAAGTTTGGCAGCGATACCGGGATTCGAACCCGGATTTCGGCCTTGAGAGGGCCGCGTGCTAACCCTTGCACCATATCGCCACAACGAAAAGTTTAACACACGCCTCGCGGCGCCATGTTCGGGTTCAAAATCTCTAATCGCAAACTTTTTTAAAAAGGAAGGGGCTACGCCGCTTGATCGCTCGAAGTGGAAGTAAGTCGCGGCAGCTCTTTTAGCACCGGCCGCACCGCGAAAAATTTATGCCTGCACGGATCGCATCGCAACGCCGGCAGCGCCAGGATGCGCGCCAATAATGCCAGCGGTCCGGGCACATATTCCGGCGAAATTTTCTGCAGCTCCAGGTTCCCGCAAATCCCACATCGCGCATAGCGCATGTTGCGCAACGCCAACGAACGCGCATGGAACCGCTTTTGGCACTGGGCGCATCTCCAGGAAACCATCCCGGCCATCCACGCAACGTAATCGAGGAACGTGCGCCTCCGCGAGCGACGCGCACCGCTGGAATGGCACTTGGGACAAATCATGAAGCTCCGTCCGAGACCCTTCGTTGAGCGTACTATATTTGATAATTAACTAGCCAGCAAGCGCCAGTCCCGCTCTTGATACAATGGAAGTTACCATGGCCGATTACACCGCAGAACACGCTCGCGCAGGAATAAAAACACGCCTGCCAGTCCTGGAAACCTGGCCCAACCAGTTTCCTGGCTATATCATAACCACGCGCTTTCCGGAATATTCTTCCGTGTGCCCAAAAACCGGCTTGCCCGACTTTGGCACCATCACGATTCGTTACATGCCCGCCAAATTCTGCCTGGAGCTCAAAGCGCTAAAGATGTACCTGCTGGCTTATCGTGATCTGGGTATCTTTTATGAAAACGCCGTAAACAAAATTCTCAACGACATCGTGAAATCCATTCGTCCCAAGTGGTGTATCGTGCGCGGGGAGTTTACCCCGCGCGGCGGTTTGACCACCTCCGTCCTCGCCCGCTGGCCTGCTGCGGCCTTCTCTTCCGCCACAGCCAGGCGAAGCCATGCGGTCCCGGGCACTCGCCGGTGATTCCAGCATGGACACGCAGCGGCGCTCGGGCGATAATTTCCGGCGAACCCTTGCTGAGGGTTACGCATCCGACTTACACGTAAACGAAAATTTGAGTAACACCTGACTGAGGAGGGTGAATGAGTATTTCCCCGAACGTACCGAGCCCGCAGGAATCTTATCACTACGATAGTCCAGGCACGCCTCGCTGGATCGCGGTGCTGTTCGTCGTGCTCTTCGCCGGCCTGGCGGTTCTTGCTTACGTAAACCATTCGCAACAAGCGCGGCTCGAACAGGACTTGGCTAAACAACAAGACCAGAACAAAGTAATGTCCGCGCAGTTGGAGCAAGCCAATTCGCGGCTCGCTGATCTCAAAGGCCATCTCGAAGTCACCGAGCAGAAAGTCGGCATGACCCAGTCCGAGCTGGCGCAAGCCCGCAGCCGCTCTGAATCCATTCGCAAGGATCAGGTAGCCGCCGACCAGAAGCTCACCGCGCAACTCACCCAGGTGAAACAGGAGAGCGAAGAAAAAATTGGAGCCGTGGCCACCGACGTGACCGGTGCGAAAAAAGACATCGAGAGCACCAAGACCGACCTGGAAGCCACCAAGGGCAAACTTGAGCGCGCCACCGGAGACATGGGCGTGATGAGCGGACTCATCGCGCACAATCGCGACGACCTGGAAGAGTTGAAGCGCCGCGGAGACCGCAACTACTACGAATTCAAACTGGATAAGGCCAAAACTCCTCAACGCATCGGCCCCGTGCAGATGACTTTGAATAAAGCCGACCAGAAAAAAGCGAAGTACACCTTGACGGTGCTGGCCGACGATCG
>JALYLI010000012.1 GCA_030774335.1 Acidobacteriota bacterium
CCTTCCGCATCGCGGAAGAACGGTAGTTCGTAGCGGTAGCTGATGACAAAGCGGTGCGGGCGGTCAAAGTCGGACAAGCCGCGTGAACCATCCAGGGAGCTCTGATCGTTGAACGCGGTGTTCAACGCGGTATTGCCCGTGGAGGTGGCGTCGGTCGATTTGGAGAAGGTGTACGCGGCCTGAAAGTAACCAGCGCCCCAGCGCCGAGCAAGCGTAGCTTGAAACGAGTGGTAGTGGGAGTAAGCGTCGTTGGCGAAAATCTGCATGCCGTTATAGAGATTGACACCGGGATTCGCGGAGCGCGCCGGACCATTGCCGAAGGTGCTTTCGGTGATGGTATAGGGCGTGCCATCCTGCGCGGTGATGGTGATGGGATTTGCCGCGGTGGCGAGTTGCGCGCCAATGGTGCGAGTTTCACGCAGATGTACGGCATGCGTGCCTACGTAGCCGAGCTCGACAATCCATTCGTGGCCGAGAGAGCGCTGCACGGTCAAGTTCCACTGCTGCGTGCTGGGCGCGACGAATTTTCTGGGAACGACGAGTCCGAAGAGAAATTGTGAAGGGATAACTCCGGGACCGGTGCCGCTGCAGGCATAGTTCGGGAAAACGGTGGTGTCCCCACCAGGGAAGCCCTGAAAGGCGCCAAGGCAGGGCACAAAGTTAGGATCGAGAGTACCGGCGGCCGGCAGCGCGTTGCCATTGGGATTGGGGCAACCGGGCAGCGGAGTAGCGGAGAAAAAACTACCCAAGCAGCCAGCTTGCCCTGGACCGAACGCGATGGGCAGAAATGGTCCCTGGAAGGAAAGCTGGTCAGCGGTGCCCACGTCTTCTCGAACGTAGTAAATGCCGTAACCGGCACGCACCGTGGTGGTGTGATGACCGAAGACGTCGTAAGCGAGGCCGATGCGCGGTCCCCAGCCGGTTGCGAAGTTATTCTTATAGGTGCTGTCTTTCCCGGTGGGTTCCAAGCCCGGAAGATTGATTTTTTTGACACAACCGCCATAGATGAAGGGGTACTGATTGTTGGCGGCCAAATCCAAGTCAAGATTTCCGATGTGGCAGGCCTGATCGGTGAATGCACCTAGCTCTTCTACGCGCAACCCGAGGTTGAGCGTCAGGTCCGGACGGATTTTCCAATCGTCCTGGGCGAAGACGGCAAAATCGTTGGTGCGGTATTTATGATCGAAAACTCCGCCGCCGCCGAAGCTGGCCCCCGGCGCGCCCTGCAAAACATTCTGGAAATCGGTCAGGCCGCCAATGCTGGGAGAGGTGGCTGTGGATGGTGAGCCCGGTGAGTTGAAAAAGAAAAGTTGGCCGTTGAAAACTTGCGGGAACAGCTTGTCGAGATTAACGCGGGTGTATTCCCCGCCGAAGCGGAAGATGTGCGCGCCTCGTACCCAGCTGACGGTGTCGAGGAAGTTGTAATTATTCTGGGTTTGGAACTGATCGGCCGGAGGAGTCGGTCCAAGCTGGAAGCCTGAAGAACCGAACTGCGTAAATTTGTAGATGGAGTTGGTGTTGTCGTTAGTGGGGCGATCGATGCCCAGGTCGGCGGCGGTGACCGGAGCAATATTCAAGAGACTGTAGTTGATGCGCACGTATCCGAAGCGGAAGTCGTTGACGAGCATGGGCGAAAACAGATGGGTTTCCGCGACGCTGAAGAAGCGGCCAGTGACGGGCAGATCGTAAGGAAAATTGAGGTCGGTTGCACTGATGCTGCTGGCCAGCGTGCCGCCGAGAGAAGCCTGCAATCCACCCGCGCCGAAAGGCAGGAAAGAATCGGCATTGGAAAAAAAGAAACGCGCGGAGATTTTGTCCTGGCCGCTGCGGAATTCCCGGTCCCAGTTGGTGGTGAACTGGTCGTCAGTATATTTGCCCGGGCGGCTGACGATGAACGGCGCCGAATTCACATTTACAGAGCAGGTATCCGGATCAACAGTCACGCCTGGAGTTCCAGCAATCGAAGGAATCAAGAAGCCGTTGGCGTCGCCACCGAACTGGTTGCTCTTGAAATTCAGAAGAGACTGGATCACCGGGTCAATGGCGATGGGAACCGCCGGGCAGCCTCCAGGATTGGCAGCCGTAGGAGCGGTGGCCGGAGTGCTGAAGACCGCGGCAAGATTCGCGGCCGAGCGATCCGCAGGCAAAATGGGGAGCGCGGGATTGTTAATCTGCGTACCGGGGGAGAGAGCGCTGCGCTGCCTGGTACCCTGATAGTTCACAAAGAAGAAGCCAAATTTTTCGGTGCCGACAGGGCCGCCGAGACTGGCTCCGAAAATATTTTGTTTCACCGGGGGACGAGGAGCGCCGGCGGCGTTGAGGAAAAATTCGTTGGCGTTGAGCACATCGTTTCTAAAGTATTCATAGATGTCGCCATGCAATCCTTTGGAACCGGAGCGGAGAACAGCATTCACATTGCCTCCGCCATTGCGGCCCTGGCTGGCGTCATAAAGCGAAGTCTGAATCTTGAATTCCTGAATAACGTCGGGATTGGGCAGCGGCACGTTCGTGGATTGGGCCACGTTGTAGTCGGTGGAACTGATGCCTTCGATCAGGTAGTTGTTGTTGTCTTCACGCTGGCCGTTCACGACGATGCGCACGTTACCGCGGCCCAACTGCGCGGAAGCGTTGAGCTCGCTGTTGGTGCCGGACGAAAGCGACAGGAGCTGCTGATAATTCTGCGTGGCCAAGGGGAGTTCGCGGATGGTGGCGGTGCCGATGGATTCGCCGGTGGTGGCGTTGGTGGTTTCCACGGTGGTTACCTGCGCGTTGATTTCCACGCGCTCGCTGACCTCTCCGGGTTTGATAGGGATGGTCACGCGAGTGGTTTCGGTCACGCGCACTTCGATATTGTCGGCGCGCGCCTGCGAGAAGCCCGGTTTGTTCACGACAACGTAATAGGTGCCGGGGGGAAGAAGCGTTACGGCGAAAGAACCGTCCGAGCCGGCAGAGATTTTTCTGGCCAGAGCTTCGGTGCGGCTGTCGGTGATTTGAACTTCAGCGTCAGCAACGGTGGCGCCGCTGCTGTCGACGACTTCGCCGCTGATCGCTCCAGTGGCACCGCCTTGGCCGTAAGCCGGATTGAACACAAGGCCACTCAGTAAAAACACCACGAGCGCAAACTGATAAAAACTTCGCATCGTAAACCCCCTCAGAATAGGACTGCGCCGGAAGGCCGGAGTGAGCAAAACACGGCTTAAAGCCTGCAACTCACTGAAAAACACCCCGAAAACCCGTTTCCCCCGGACAATTCCTCTTTTGAAACTAACGTTACAGTTTCTAGGTGTCAAGAAATCTAGCCATAAATGTTCCCATGGTCATCATTCGTGACAACGGCACGGGCAGTGAATCATCATCAGTGAATCATCAGGAACCGATGTAACGGGCGTACAGGGAGCGAGCCACGGCGGGATCGATGGTGCCTTTCAAGATGGCGCGGCCATCGGCAAACACGGTCATCTCATAAGGCGGAACGCGAAAACGCAGGAGAAAGCCATTGTGACGCACACCTTTGACGGTGCGGGCGAGTCGAAGTTGCAGGGCGGAGAGATCGAGGGAGCGGCTGCGTTCGTGGATCTGTACGGAATCGCGGCCGCACATGGTGATGTGCGGTTGAGCCTGACCTTCGAGATAGATAAAGTCGCCCCGCGCACAAGCGCGGCAATCAAGATTGCGCGGAATTTGCACGGATTGGAAATGGCCAGTCCAGACATCACAGGAAATGAGGCGGGCGTGAAGAGCTTCCTGGTGGCCGGAGAGCAATTTCATGGCTTCAGTGACTTGAAGGGATGCAATCAGATTGACGATGGGACTTAACACGCCGACGGTGTCGCAGGTTTCTTCCATTCCGGTGACAGCGTCGGGCGCTTCCAGGAGACAAGAGAGGCAGGCAGTAACGCCGGGCAAAATTGCCATGGAGAGACCGTAGCTGGCGACGGCAGCGGCGTAGATCCAGGGCTTGTTTGATTGGACGGCGAAGTCGTTAAGCAGGAAGCGAGTTTCGAAATTGTCGGTGCCGTCGAGGAGGAGGTCAAAGCCACCGAGCAGATCGCTTACGTTGCCAGAGTTGATGTCCGCAACGATGCCTTCGACAGTGATGGTGGAATTGATGGATGTGAGCTTGCGCTCGGCAGCGATGGCTTTTGGGAGCGCCTGGGCGGCGTCGGATTCGTCGAATAAAGTTTGGCGCTGGAGATTGGAAGGCTCGACGAAATCGCGATCCACAACGCGAATGCGGCCAATGCCCGCGCGTACGAGAAGATTCGCGGCGGCCGCGCCGATGGCGCCGCATCCAACGACTACGGCGCTGGAAGCGAGAAGGCGCTCCTGGCCGAGGAGACCAATGCCATCAAAAAGTATCTGTCGCGAATATTTTTCGTGGAGAAAATCTTGCACGAATAACCGGCCCTGGCGGGTTTTGCAGAGGAGCCCGCTGGAGCGATGATAGCGCCAATCGCGAGAAAGCGGGCAACGCCGCTGTGCTACGCTTCGTCTGAGACAAATAGGGCAATGAAATCGAGCAGGGCCAACGGGTTGCGAGGTTTCCTGGCGCTCGCGCTCCTCAGTGGAGCTGCGACAGCGCGCGCGCAAATTCCGACAAGAGAGGCGGCCGATCTACAGGGAAAACCCGTAGTGGTGGCAACGCGCATTGTAGCGGAAGACGGGCGAGTGCTATCGGAGACAGCGAAAGATGTGAAGGTAGAGCCGGGTAAACCGCTGGATCGCGCCGAGGTAGCGCAGAGCCTGCGCCTCTTATATCGCACCGGGAATTACGCTGATCTGCGAGCGGCGATCGTAGCCGTGCCCGGCGGGGTACGGCTGGATTTTATTGCGCGGGAAAATCTGTATTTCAATCAAGTGTTGATCGAAGGGCTGATCGCGCCGCCGAGTGACGCTTCCGCCGCGGCGGCCACGCAACTAAATCTGGGGCAAACCTATCACCGTGAATTGATGGATGAAGCAGCGGAGCGATTGATAGAAACGCTGCATCAGGAAGGGCTGTACACCGCCATAGTGACGCCGGAGACCGTCCCTCACGCGGAAACGCATCAAATGGATGTGATCTTTCATGTGAAGCCCGGGGCGCGCGCGCGGGTAGGCGTAGTGCGGGTGAAGAACGAAACGGAATATCCCAATGCCGAGCTGCTGAAGCGGCTCAAAATGAAAGAGGGACGGGCGATTACTTCGGCGCGGTTGTTGAGCGGGACTGACCGAATCCGTAAATTCCTGGTGAAAAGAGGGGATCTGCTCGCGCGCGCCGTGGTACGGCGAGGCGCATACGACGCGGGAAGCAATACTATTCCGCTGAATCTGGAAGTATCGCAGGGGCCGCGCGTGAAATTAATGGTGAGTGGGGCAAAATTTTCCAAGGGCGAGTTGCGAAGGCTGGTGCCCGTTTACCAGGAAGGCGCGGTGGACGCGGACCTGCTGGAAGAGGGCAAGAGAAACCTGCGAGAGCGGCTAGAGCGCGAGGGATATTTCGATTCGAGCGTGGACTACACCACCGCAACGCGCGGGACAGCCGCGAATCCGAATGGTTTTCAGGGCACGGAAGAAATCATCACGTACCAGGTGGTGCGGGGAGATAAGCACAAGCTGGTGAGCATTGATCTGGCCGGTAATCATTATTTCAGCTCGGAAGTGCTGCGCGGCAGATTGCAGATCGCCGGCGGGGCCTTTGGAACACCGGGAAGATTCAGCCGGCGCCTGATGGAATCGGATGCGCAATCGATGCGCAATCTGTATTCGGCAAACGGGTTTCTGGAGGCGAAGGTCGATGCAGTTATAGCCGACAACTACAAGGGTAAAGTTGGCGACCTGGCGATTCAATTCAAGATTCAAGAAGGGAAGCAAACGCGTGTGGCGGCGCTGAAACTGGAAGGGGTACACGCGTTCAAAGAGGAGGAATTACTGGGCGATGTGGCGTCCACTCCCGGGCAGCCATATTCGGATTTCAACGTGGCCACGGACCGCGACGTGATTCTGGCACTTTATTTTAATGAAGGATTTCCCGAAGCAAACTTTACGTCTAAAGCCGAGCGGGTGAATGAACAGAGCGGCGAAAAAAAACAGGGCGCGGAAAATAACGGAGACGCGAGCGGGAAAGCGGACGAAAAACGGAATGAGAAGGAAAACCAAGATAAGGAAAATCCCACGAAAAGCATTGAGCAGGCGGAGCCGGTGCGTTTGACATACCGCATCGAGGAAGGTCCGCAAACGACGGTTCGCCGGATTCTGTATTCGGGGTATGAACACACGCGGGAGGGGGTGATCCGGCGCGACGTGGAAGTGGTGCCCAACAAACCGCTGCGGCAGGGCCAGGTGGTGGAATCGCAACGGCGCCTCTACAACCTGGGAGTCTTTAATCGCGTAACCATCGAGCCGCAAAATCCCGCCGGCACGGACCGCGACAAAGACCTGGTGGTGCTGGTGGAAGAAGCAAAGCGGTACACGCTGGCTTACGGTGGCGGGTTCGAAGTGCAGCGCCTGGCGAGTACGTCGAATCCTGTAGCGGGCCAGGTGCAAGCCGCGCCCCGGGGTATTCTGGAAATTTCCAAACTGAACCTGACCGGGCGCGCGGATTCGCTGTCTTTGAAACTGCGCGGCAGCACGATTGAAGATCGCGCACTGCTGGGATACTCGGATCCGAATACATTCGGGCACAAGAATTTCAGTTTTCAGGCCACCGCGTATACGGAAAAAACGCAGGACATAAATACGTTCACGGAAATGCGTTATGAGGGATCGGTGCAGCTGACCGATCAGGTTTCGCCGCGCACGACATTTCTGTACCGCTACGTGTTCCGTAAAGTGCTGGTGTCGAACATTGCCGACACCATCAATCCCGAAGCGATTCCACTTTTCCAGCAGCCGACGCTCGTTTCGCAGTTCGGTGTCACCTGGGTGCAGGACCGGCGCGACAATCCCGCGGACGCTACGCGCGGAAGTTTCAACAGCGCGGATTTTGGAGTGGCGGACGGGTATATCGGATCCAGCGCGAGTTTTCTGAGATTTTATTATCAGAATTCCACGTATCACCCGATCAAGCGAAGATTCAGTTTTGCGCGATCGATCAGATTTGGCGCGCTGTTGCCATATCGCGATACGGTTTCGCTGACATTTCCGCCGCCAACAACAGCGCCGCTGCCGACGGTTATACCTTTGCCGGAAAGATTTTTCGCGGGCGGCGGTACGTCGCTGCGCGGGTTTGCGCTGAACCAGGCGGGACCGCGCGATGCGTTGACGGGATTTCCGGTGGGGGGCCAGGCGTTGCTGGTGCTGAACCAGGAATTTCGTTTTCCAATGCGTTTGCCCTATTTCGGCACGTCGCTGGGCGGGGCATTTTTTTACGACGGCGGGAACGTCTTCAGCAGAGTGAATCGCATCAGCTTTCGAACATCTACACCCAAGCCGACATTCGATACCAGCGATCCGGCGAATGCCGAGTGTGTGACGAATTGCGGGAACGAACTGAATTATTTCGCGCACACGGTGGGTTTTGGAATTCGTTACGCGACACCGGTGGGGCCGATTCGCGTGGATCTGGGCTACCAGATTAACCGGCCATATTTTGTGGTGCCTTGCAACGACCTTACCGGAGCAATTCCCACCTGCCATAAAGCCGGGCGGCTGCCGGGCTTTCAGATTTTCTTCAACCTGGGGTCCAGTTTCTGATGCCTGCCCGGATATTTCTCAGACGGCAGGTAAGTGCGTGGATTCTTACCTGGATGATTGCCGGGCTTGTTTTTTCCGCGCCGGCTTTTTCGCAAGAAGTCATCGATCGCATCGCTGCACGGATCGAGAACGACATTATTTTGCTGAGCGATGTTCGCCAACTTGCCCGTTACCAACTGCTAGTAGACGGAAAATCCGAGAGCGACGCGCAATTGCTGGACCGGCTGATCGATCAATGGGTGGTGCAGAACGAAGCGGATGCTTCACGGTTTCCGAGACCATCGGATGCCGACATCGAGCAAGCGCTGACCGCGATGAAGAAATCGTTCGCTTCGCCGCAAGCGTACGAGGAGCGTAAAAGGCAAAGCGGGCTGAGCGACGAGCAAGTTCGCGACAAAATCGCTACGCAGCTGTACCTGACAAATTATCTGGATTCGCGATTTCGGCCGTCGGTGCAGGTGGACGCGAAGGCCATCGAAGAGTTCTACAAATCGGCGGTGCTGCCACGGGCCAAAGCGCGCGGGCAAGAACCGCCTTCGCTGGAAGTTTCGCGCGACACGATTCAGGAAGCATTGGTGCAGCAGAGTATTGATAGCCAGGCGGACCAGTGGTTGAAGGACAGCCGGGCGCGCATTCATGTGCAGCGACTGTTGGATGAAGGAACGAAATGACGCAAGCCAGCCGACGCCGAAAATTTCGCTGGCTACGCCATGTAGCGTGGGTGACGCTGGTCACCATTTTTCTGGCCGTGGCAGCCGTCGCCTTTTTTTTTGGCACCGGACTCGGTAATCCACTCCTTCGCCGGGTGGTGGTGCGGCGATTGGAAGGGCTCACCGGGGCGCGGGTGCAGTTGCGAACCATTTCGATCGGCTGGTTTTCGCTGCGAGCCACGTTGAAAGGGCTGGAACTTCACGGCCTGGAGCCAGCCGGAACGGAGCCGTTGTTTACCGCCGAGGAAATCCAGGGGGGATTACGAATCGATTCTTTCTGGGGGCGCAAGGTAGCACTTGACGGGGTATTCATTCGGGAACCGAGGATCCACATAAGGGTCGGCAAAGATGGCAAGACGAATGTGCCAGTCGTTTACAGGCCGCAGTCGGCCAAACCCCTGGGACAAACGCTGCTGGACCTGCACATCAAGCATTTGAAAATTGAAAATGGCTGGGTGCTCTATAACGAGGTGCAGTCGCCCCTGGCCGTGGAAGGGGACAATTTGCGTCTGGCCGTGGAGGCCAGCGGGACATTTGAAAATGTGATTTACGTGGGCAATCTAGATTGGCAGAACATCACCTACACCACGAAAAGTTTTGTGCCTGTGCCCGTAGGCGTTTCCGCGAAATTCAGCCTGTCGCGCGACGGATTCGCGCTGGAACAAGGAGTCCTCAGTGCCGCGCACTCTCACGTGGATGCGCAAGCGCAAGTGACGAATTTTGCGGATCCGCGGTGGAGTGTGAAGTATCGGGGATGGGTGGAGCTGGGCGATCTGCGCGATACTTTGCGGCAGCCGCTGGTGCCGACGGGCCGCGCCGACGTGCGGGGTGAGGGGACATTCGCGGACGGGAAATTTCGCGGCACCGGCAGCTACGCGGGAAGAGACATCGCGCTACCTTACGATGATTTTCACGCCGGCGGCGTGACGAGTCACGGAAACTTTCGCATAGACAACGATGGGCTGGTGGTTCCGGACTTTTTTGCAGGCGCTTTGGGCGGCACGGTAAAAGGGCGGGTGACGCTGCGATTCGCCGGCTTGCAATTCCGCGCCGAAACGCATGTGCAGGATGTGCGCCTGGCGGCGTTGTTGCCTGCCATCGAACACCGTGGATTTCCGATTGATGAATTGCACTGGGACGCGATGGTGACGGCGGATACAACCGAGGTGTGGACCGGCGCGTTCGAACATTTCAGCATTTCCGCGAAGATGCAGTGGGCGGCGCCAGAAAATGTAGCGCCGGGCCACGAAGCGGTCACGGGCGACTGGCAATTTGTTTACCGATATGACGGCAGCCTCTTCACCGTGGTGTCGGGAGCATTTCAAACTCCCTCAACGCACGGCAGTGTTTCAGGCGTACTGGCGCCGCGCGAGTCGGGGATGGATTTGAAGTTCGAGACGGCGACGCTCGAGAGATACAAAGATTTCATCAATGCGCTGCGCGATGCCGCGCCGGGCTCTGTGGACGCGAACCAACCGTTGTCGGGAAAAGTAAGTTGGGATGGAAAAATTGCGGGGCCATCCGGCAAACCAACGTTCTCGGGACATGTGCGCGGGGATACGGTGCAGTACAGCTCGATCATCCTGGATACGCTGGACGGCGACGTGGTGTATTCGCCCACGGAATTGTCGCTCTTGCGCGGGCATGCACGGCGCGGCGACACCGCCAGTTCGATAGAGATCAGGCTGCAGCTTACGGACTGGAATTTTCTCCCGGACAACCAGTGGTCGGCGGATGCCAGCCTGGAGAAAACTTCGCTGGAGGGATTGCAGAAATTGGGTGGATGGTCCTATCCCGTGAGAGGCAACTTGACAGGTGAATTTCACGGCCGGGGCACAAGAAACGATCCGAGCATGACTGGACTGTTTGACCTGGCGGATGGAAATGTTTATGGGTCTTCTTTCAACCGGTTACGCGGAAGGCTGAGCGCCAGCAGAGAGGAAGTTCGGATTGCCGACGCGGAACTGCGATTTTTCCCGACGGGAAAGGAAAAGGTGCGCGGAGCCGGTATTGTCACGGGCACCGCGGCGTACCGCTTCGCGGACAAAAGAATCAGCGCGGACCTGGTGGGCGCGGCGCTGCCGCTGGAGAGTTTCGAAAAACTGCAGGCGTCAATCCCGGTAGGCGGGCAGGTAAGTTTTCGATTGAAAGCGGACGGACCGGTTGATGCGCCGACAGGAAACGGAACATTCCGGGTGACGGACTTGCGCGTGGGCGAGGAAGTGATTGGAAGTTTTGACGCCGGGGTAACGTCGGACGGAAAAATCGCGCGGCTCACGCTGGGTTCGGCAATGACCACAGGGGAAATTTCCGGCGGGTACACGCTGGGACTGGCCAGCCCGTTTCCCGTGGAAGGAAAAGTTACCATTGAGAATATCGATCTCGATCCGTTTCTTCTGGCGGCGCTGCACTTGAAGCAGTTCAGCGGCCACGGACACGCCGACGGAGATATTTCCATGAAGGGTGCGTTGAAGGAGCCTAAGGGCATTGTAGTGGAGGCAAATTTTTCGCGACTTTCGTTGAACTACGCCAATGTGCAGCTGGAAAATACCGGGCCGGTGAAATTTCGCTCATCGCGAGAAAGCCTGGAAATCGAACCGGTAACGTTGCAAGGCACCGACACGAATATCAAGGTTGAAGGGTCGGTGCAGTTTACCGGGCACCGCAATGTGGCGTTGCGCGTTGATGGCGCGGTAGACCTGCGGTTGCTTAGTGCGTCAACACCGGACATGGATGTGCACGGCACGGCGCAAATCAATGCCGGGGTGGAGGGTACGCTCGAACATCCGCGCATTACCGGGCGGGTGCACGTGGATAACGCTTCCCTGCGCGCCGCGGATTTTCCCACCGGACTAAGCGCGATCAAAGGCGATGTAATTTTCGATACCACCCGGCTGTTTTTTAATCAGGTGACCGCGGAAGTGGGAGGCGGGACGCTGCAGCTTTCCGGCAGCGTGAATTACGGAGAAGGCTCGCTGCGGTATGACCTGAGCACGAACTCCGATCGCGTGCGCATCCGCTACCCCGAAGGGATGAGCTGGCTGGTGGGCGGCGCGTTGCGGCTCACGGGAACAACGGACTCGGGAGTGGTATCGGGAAAAGTTACGGTGCAGCGCGTCACCCTGACGCAAGGGCTGGAAAGCGCGAGCGCGCTGGTTTCCTCCAAAGAGGGTATTTCCGGGCCGTCTACGAGTTCGTCGTTCCTGCGAAATTTGCAATTTGATATTGAGGCGGCATCCACTCCCGATGCACGCATGGAGTGGCCGGGCGCAGAACTGGAAGCCGATGCCAACTTGCGGGTGCGCGGAACATGGGAGCATCCGATTTTACTGGGGCACATACATTTGCTGTCGGGGGAATTGTATTTTGCTGGCAACCGCTATCGGGTGGCGCGGGGCGACGTAAACTTTGCGAATCCATTCCGGCTGGACCCGGTGTTGAACGTGGAAGCATCCACGACGGTGCAGCAATATGAAATTACGCTGAATTTCAATGGGCCGGCCAGCAAGCTAGCGCTGGCCTACCGCTCCGACCCGCCTCTGCCGGCGAACGACATCGTTACGCTGCTGGCGCTGGGACAAACCAGTGCGGAGGGCACGGCACGCAGCGGAGGCACGGCACAGAGCGCAACGTCGGGGGCCACGGCACTACTATCCGAAGCAGTTTCCAGCCAGCTAGGCGGCAGACTGCAAAGGCTTTTTGGAATTACGCGCTTGCGCGTCGATCCGGGACTGACCACGGTGGGCTCGACAGGATCCGATCAGAACGCGGGGGCGCGCGTCACGGTCGAGCAGCAAGTGACGCGAAATTTGACGATCACTTATGTTTCGAATGTGAGTTCGACGCAACAGCAGGTCATACAGGTGGAGTACACCCTGAACCGCAATGTGTCTATCGTGGCATTGCGGGATCAAAACGGCACGTTTGGTATCGACGTTAAGATCAAGAAGCGATTCAGGTAGATGATACGGGTCCGCTGAACAGGAAAAAACAAACGCTCAGGGCCGCTGAGAGATTTGCTTTATTTGGTCCTGGATGGTGACCTGCGGCTTGTTGGTGTCCGCAATTATTTTGTCGCTGCCAGAATTTTCAGATTGCAAGGCTCGCAATGATTCGCGGGCGGCGCTGGCGGCGGCCGCAGATTGCACGGCGGAAACTTCTCGCGCGATCTTGGGTGATTCGGCGGCGAATTTCTGGCCGAGCGGAGACGAAAAGAAATCAAGTAAACCTTTTACTTCATCCTCGCTGAAGTGCTTGTCGTAAATTCCCGTTATCTGCTGCAAAGCGCGCTGCTGATCGAAGTTGTTTTTAAAGGTAGCTTCAGCCGCCTTGATCTCGTTCTGGCGATCCGTGGTACTCGAAGCATTCACGACTTCAGGAGCGCTGGAGCGCAATTTCGCGCGGTACTGGGCCGCTGATTCATTGGCCACGACCTTGAGCTGATCCTTCGCGCCGACAAATTCCAACAGGGTGCGCAGATCCGCTGCCTTGACGGGATCGATGGATTTTGAAGACGCAGAAATATTGTCCGAGGGCGTAGAGGCCTGCACGGGATTCTGCGATGCTCCCTGGGTAGCGATGATGAATGTCGCGATGTAAATTGCGATAAGTGCCAGAACCGCCTTCATGACTTCCTCCGCGGCTCGATGGTGATGTGGGCCACTGAGGAAAGATTAAGTAACGGCGGCGTTTTAATCTCTATTACGCAAGGCCAGTCGCTGCGTGGTACTTACCGGCGATTTGTTCAGGCCTGCGGGCTGGCCTAAAGCTCAGGCGGCAAAACGCGTGGTCCAGCGCTGTTTCCGTGCGTTCAAGAGGCGAATGATAAAAGCAGAGCAGAGTCTGTTAGGATGCCGCTCCATGAATGACCAATCACAACCAACTGAACCACTGGGGAGTGCCGCGCAGGCGGAGGCTGTTCTAGACCGCGAAGCTGGATTGCATCGCAGCCTGACGTCGCGGCAGGTGGCTATGATCGGGCTGGGATGCACGATCGGCACGGGCTTGTTTTTGGGCAGCGCGATTTCGGTGAAGCTGGCGGGGCCGGCGGTCATCGTGAGTTTCCTCGTGGGCGCGCTTATTACTGTGACGGTGATGTGGGCACTGGCGGAAATGGCTGCGGAACATCCTACGGCGGGATCTTTCGGATTGTACGCGGAAATGTACGTGCACCCCTGGGCGGGGTTTGCGATTCGGTATACGTACTGGCTGTGCCTGGTGTTCGTAGTCGGGAGCGAAGTGGTGGCGGCGTCGATTTATTGCAAGTACTGGCTGCCGGGTGTGCCGCCGTGGGTGTGGATTGCGGGATTTTCGCTGGGATTGCTGTACATAAATACGATCAGCATCAAGAGTTTCGGCAACTTTGAATACTGGTTCGCGATGATCAAGGTGGTGACAATCGTGGCATTTTTGATATTGGGTGCGGCGCTGATCTTTGGCGTCGGATTTCCACGGATCGGATTGTCGAACTACACGGCCCACGGAGGATTTTTTCCGCACGGCTGGGGCGGAGTGGGGCTGGGCGTGACCATGGCGATTTTCAGTTTTTTGGGACTGGAAATTGTGGGCTCCACGGCGGGAGAAGCTGCGAATCCAAAAGTAGCGGTGCCGCGGGCGTTGCGGCGGACGCTGGCGGTGCTGGTGATTTTCTACCTGGGCGGACTGGCGATTGTAGTGGGAATTGTTCCGTGGAACGAACTGGGCCTGGTGGAAAGCCCGTTCGTGCGCGTGTTTCGATCGGTGGGAATTCCTGGCGCGGGCAATGTAATGAACTTTGTGGTGCTGACCGCGGCGCTTTCGAGCGCGATGTGCAATCTGTATTTCTCGGCGCGGCTGCTTTTTTCACTGGCGCGCGGAGGATACGCTCCGGCAGCGCTGGGAAAGTTGAGCAAACGAGGCATGCCGGTCGTGGCGGTGATGACTTCCGGCGCGGGCCTGCTGGTTGCGCTGATTCTGTCTCGCTTTTTTGAGACGACCGCGTTTGTTTTTATGATCGGCGTGGCGTTTTTTGGCGGGCCCTTCATATGGATCATGACGCTGGTAACGCATGTGGCATTCCGGCGGGCCAACGAGCGGGCCGGCAAGAACGTTTTGCGCTTCGCCCCGCCCGGGCCGTGGAGTTCTTTGTTGGGAGTGGTGGCACTGGTGGCGGTGCTGATTTCCACGTGGTGGGTGCCGGGATTTCGCGTGACTATGGTGGCGGGTCCGGTGTGGCTTGCCATCATTACGGTGTTCTATATGGTGTGGGCGCGCGTGGCGCACAAAAACCCGTAAGCGACTGCGATTAACATTTGCCCGCGGCCAGCTTATCGCGGGATGATTGGTTGTATCGGCCCGCGCGACGATTCGAACGTATACCATGGAAGCCCTGATGAATGACCTGCTGGAGTGGCGCGGCGAATTTCCGATTCTGAATAATTCCACTTACATGATCAGCAATTCGCTGGGAGCGATGCCACGCGAGGTTTATGAGCGCGTGCGTGCTTACGCGGATTCCTGGGGCCATCGCGGAATTCGCGCCTGGGAAGAGGGCTGGTGGGAAATGGCCGTCGGGGTGGGCGACAAAATCGCGCCGCTGATCGGGGCGGCGGCCGGTGAAATATCGCTGCACCAGAACGTGACGATCACCGAAGCGGTTATCAGTTCGTGCTTCGACTATCGTGGCCCGCGCAACAAAGTCGTGATGGTGGAGCAGGAATTTCCCTCAGTGCAATATTTTTATAACGAGCAGCGGCGCCTGGGGGCGCGGATTGAAACGGTGCCGAGCGCGGATCCCATTCGCATTGACCTTGAGAAATTTCTGGCGGCTATCGATGAGACCACGCTGCTGGTGCCGATTTCCCAGGTGCTGTTTCGCAGCTCGTACATTGTGGATGCGCGAGCGATTGTTGAACGGGCGCACAAGGTGGGCGCCTACGTGGTGCTGGACGTTTTTCAGGCGACCGGAGCGATACCACTGGAGGTGCGAAGCCTGGGTGTGGACTTCGCCGTTGGCGGAGTTTTGAAATGGCTGTGCGGCGGGCCGGGAGTTGCGTATTTGTATGTGCGCGAAGATCTGCGCGCGAAATTGCGACCGGGGTTGACGGGATGGCTGGCGCACCGGCGTCCTTTCGGATTTGAAACTGGCGCGGTGGACCGGCGCGAAGACTCGTTTGGATTTCTGAATGGCACGCCACACATTCCGGCGTTGTACGCGTGCGAACCGGGGCTGGACATTATCAACAAGGTGGGCGTTGGCGCGATTCGCGAAAAATCGCTGCGGATGACCGCGCGGCTGGTGGCCGGCGCGAAGGCGCGCGGATGGAAAGTGAATACGCCGGAGAATCCGGCGGAACGCGCGGGAACGGTGTCGGTGGAATGTCCGCACGCCGCGGAAGTTTGCCGCGAGCTGGTGGCACGAAATATTCTGGTGGATTACCGGCCGAAAGCGGGCGTGCGAGTCTCGCCACACTTTTACAACAGCGAAGCTGAATGTGATTTTACGCTGGAACAAATGGAAGAGATTGTTGGGATTTTGGAAACGCAAAGGAATGGCGTACCTGCGGCAAAGGGCCCGCGGGAATGAGCGAGCCCGGGCCAGAACTTTCCATCGTGATCCCCTCCTACAACGAGGAGCTGCGATTGCCGGCTACGCTGGAGCGCATCGCCGAATATCTGCCGACGCTGGGGCTGCGGACGGAGGTATTGGTGGTGGATGATGGGTCGCGCGACCGCACGGCGGTGGTGGCGGAATCGTTTCGCGGAAAACTTTCAGGGCTTCGCGTGCTGGCCAACGAAACGAATCGCGGCAAGGGTTATAGCGTCCGCCACGGAATGCTGGAGGCGCGCGGGGACATAGTGTTATTTACGGATGCGGACCTGTCGGCGCCAATCGAAGAATCGGACAAGCTAATTGGAGCGTTGAAAAACGGCTACGACGTGGCGATTGGTTCGCGGGCGATGGATCGCAGCCTGATCAGCACGCACGAGTCGATTTTTCGCGAGTTCGCCGGAATTATTTTCAACAAGATCGTGCGCATCATGTTGCGATTGCCGTTTGTGGATACGCAATGCGGCTTCAAGGCGTTCAAGCGGGAGCGCTGCCAAATTATTTTTGAGCAGCAACGCATTGAGGGATTCGGTTTCGATCCGGAATTGCTTTACCTAGCGCGGCATCACGGGTTGCGGTCGATTGAAATTCCGGTGCGCTGGGGGCATTCCCCGGCGACCAAGGTGAGCATGTTGCGTGACAGCTTGAAGATGTTCGTGGATATTTTCGCGATTCGCTGGAATGCGATCAAGGGGCGGTACTCGCATTAGGGTTGGACCGCCAAGCCAGCATACTTTATAATATAAAGTACTTGACAGGCAGAACCTACCTTTGCTAATTTCCTGGTCATGCTGAAGAGCAGCTCTGTGCCGGCTCCCCGGCCCGGCCCCATTCCTATTGATGCGCGGGCCGCGGACCACCTGCGGTATATCCGCGAAACGATGGAGTCCGCCGCGGAATTCACCGCCGTACCCGGGTGGGGCGGCGTGGCCATGGGAATTACCGCATTGGCGGCGGCGGCGGTGGCTTCGCAGCAGAGTACCACGCGCGCGTGGTTTGGCGTCTGGCTGGTGGAAGCATTTATTGCCGTGGCCATTGCTGCCCCTGCGGCAGCGACGAAAGCGCATCGCGCCAATTCCAAACTTTTTTCCGGGCCGGGGCGGAAATTTCTTTTCAGTTTCGCGCCGCCGATCATGGCCGGCGGGCTGCTGACGTTTGCGTTTTATAGTTCAGGCTCTTTTGCGGTGTTACCGGGTGTTTGGCTGCTGTTGTACGGGGCCGCGGTGGTGACGGGCGGGGCTTTTTCCGTGCGCGTAGTTCCGGTGATGGGGTTGTGCCTGATGGCGCTGGGGGGATGCGCGTTATTTGCTCCCGCGTCGTGGGGCGATTTTTTCATGGCGGGGGGATTCGGCGTGGTGCAAATCGCATTTGGTGTCTGGATCGCGCGGCACTACGGAGGTTGAGAAATGGCTAAGTCTTCTGCAGCACCAAAAGAGAACGCGGCACGCTCGCGGCAACGCGATGAAGCGATTGCCGCGGTACGCGAGCATACGCGCGAAGCAGTGTCACCGGATCTGGACCGGCTGATTCACGAGCGCATCCGCTTGGGCATCGTGAGCGCGCTGGCGGTGAACCGTTCGCTGACGTTCAACGAATTGAAGGCGCTTTTGAAAACTACCGATGGAAATTTGAGTGTTCACGCGCGAAAGCTGGAAGAAGCCAACTACATCGTGTGCTCGAAATCATTCGATGGACGCTTGCCTAAGACCGAATACCGCCTGGCGGGAGCGGGACGAAAAGCGCTGGAACGCTACCTGAACCACATGGAAGCATTAATCAGGGCGACCCGCGAGGGATAAAGGGGCCGGCTGTGGACGGCTCCATTTTTTTGCCCGGTTACTTTGTGATACAGAGTAGTTTGTAGATAAGACCGCGGGGGCGCACGCCATGACAACTTTAACTTCCATCGATTCTGCAAGCAGCGTAAGGCTTCCCCAACATGGAATTCATGTGGCCATCATTTCTGACGGGAACGGGAGATGGGCGACTTCCAAGGGGCTGCCCCGCTCCGCAGGGCACCGCGCGGGCGCGGAAGCGGCGCGGGACGTTATAAGCGCCGCGCCCAGCGTGGGGATCCATACGCTGACGTTATTCGCGCTGTCGTCTGCGAACTGGCAAAGGCCCGCGACGGAAGTCGCCGCAATCTTGCGGCTGCTGCATGAATACCTGCTGGCTGAAACTTCGCATTGCATGGAGGAAGGCGTGCGGCTGAATGTGATCGGGCGGCGCGACCGGCTGCCGGACAGCCTGCGGCAGGCGATCTCAAATGCCGAAGCGGCCACTGCGCCGGGTAAGCGGCTGCATCTTCGGCTGGCTATCGATTACTCCGCGCGAGAGGCGATTTTTGCAGCAGCATGCCGTTTCTACAAAGCTACCGAGCTGTCGGCCGCGTCCTTCGGAAATGTACTGGCAGAATTTAATCGCGGCGGGTCTACGGATGTGGACCTGTTAATCCGCACAGGCGGGGAGCAGCGACTATCGGATTTTCTGTTGTGGGAATGCGCGTTCGCGGAATTTGTATTTCTACAGAAGCGATGGCCAGATTTTACTGCTGCAGATTTGCAGATGGCGGTGCAGGAGTTTGGGCGACGGGAACGGACGAGGGAAACTTTGCCGGCGGCAATTGCCGGATGAGCCGCGTCACTGAAGTTCGACGGCAGAGCGGGCGCGGTGCATGGCGAAGGCTTTGTGCAGGATGCGCAGCGCTGTTTCTGTTAGATGGAAGCGCCCCAAGTCGTCTTCACGCGCGAATTCCAGATCGGTGACATCACTGGCAGCGGCATATTCACCGCTGATGCGTTCGCAAAGATAATCAGCGATCACGAAATGAAAGCGCGGGCGGGCCCCGGTAACAACTTCGTCGGGGGCAATATCTTTCAAAGGAACACCCGCTGTCGTATCACGGATGGCGGAGCTGTTCTTGGCGTACACGATGCGTTCGAATACTTCGATCAGGTCGAGCACGCAAACGTGCAGGCCGGTTTCTTCGAGGAGTTCGCGGGCGACACCGGCCTGCAAGGTTTCTCCTAACTCCAACATGCCGCCAGGAATGGACCACTCGCCGCGCAGAGGTTCGCTGGCGCGGCGGATGAGCAAAGCGCGGCCAGCGTCGATGACCACGCCACCAACGCCTACCAGTGGACGTTCAGGATATTCGCGTGAGGAAGCCATAATTGTGGGGCCCGCGAGGAACTATCGGACCGGACAGCGCCACGCTCCGTGCCCGGATTGTTCCGCACATGAACATTACCTGCACGGTTGACTTCGCACGGCGGAGTATATAATACGTCTCACGGCAGTCAGCGGGCTTCGCGTAGCTGCCGGGCCAAAAAATTCGTGGAGGATGAAGCCGTGATTCGCTGCCCTGAGTGTGCCACCGAAATTGACGTCGATGAAGATGAAGTAGAAGAAGGCGAGATCCTGAGCTGCCCAGAGTGCGAATCGGAGCTGGAAGTTTCGCAGACACACCCCGTTCACCTCAACATCATTTCCGATGACGAGGAGGAAGATGATGACGACGACGAGGAAGAGAAAGCGGAGGTTGCCGAAAACGGCGATTTGCTGGACGAGGAAGAAGAAGAGGAAGAACTAGACGAAGAATGAGCGGCTTGGGAGGATGGCATCTCCCAGGCGAAGGCGGTCATCTAAGTCATCAGGGAGCAAAGTGATGCATCGCCAACGGTGGATCCTAGTTCTCGCAGCAACGATGGCGGCGTGCGTGCTTCCATCGGCCGCCCAGGAACCGGCAACCTCGCCGGGTGCGAATTCCCAGATAACGGAAAGTTCTTCGGCAAGCAAGAGTAAGAGAAGTCATGCAAATGACTTGCTGTTTCGCGGAACCGTATTTAACGAACGGGGCTTGGCCATGCGCGAGGTGAAGTTGCGGATTCGCCGGGTCAACGAGAAGAAAAGCCACTGGGAAACGTACAGCAATTTTCGCGGTGAATTTGCGATTCGGGTACCGCCGGGCTCGGACTACGAGATAGCAGCGGAAAGCAAGGGCTTCGAAAAACAGTCTCGCGCGATAAACGCGAGGGACAGCAGCGGCGACGAAAAGATTATTTTTCACATGGAGCCGCTGAAGGGAGGCAAGCGATGAAATTCTGGCGACAATTAGCGGGGCTGGCGGTGGCGCTTACGTTCTTTGCGGCGTTCGTGGGGGCGCAGGAAGCCAAGAAAGAGTCACAGTTGCGCAGTGTGCACGGCATCGTGAGCGACAAAGCGGACACGCCCATAGCTGCGGGAGTGGTATTTTTGAAAAATACACGAAACAATGCGGTGCGGAGCTATATAGCGGACGAAACTGGAAATTATAAATTCAGCGGTTTGGATCCCAATACCGACTACGAAATACATGCTGAAAAGGATGGCGCCAAATCCCCTACGCGGGCGATTTCGAGTTTTGAGAGCCGCAAGGAAATGGTGTTGAACCTGAAAATTGACACCAAGAAAAGCTGAGTAAGCCGAATCGCACGATCATCGGCAAGATTCATAGAAATGAAAAACGCGCCGGAAAATTACGGAGCGTTTTTTTCGTTTCGGCTTGATGGCTACTGCTGAGGCTGGGACTGACTACCCAGCCGGGTACCGATTACTTCCCCGCTCACGATGATCTCCACGCGGCGATTTTTTTGGCGGCCGGCGGAGGTGGAGTTATCGGCGATGGGATTGTCCTGGCCAAGTCCGGCGGCAGTGATGGAATTCATGTCCACCCCTTGTTGAACAATGTAATCACGCACGGTAGCGGCGCGCTGTTCGGACAATTTTTGATTGAAGCTGGCTGTGCCGGTGGAGTCGGTGTGACCTTCGACCTGCAAGCGCAAGCCGGGATAGGCGAGCACAATGCCGGAGAGTTTGGCGAGAGCCTCGCGCGCGGGAATGCGAAGAGTATATTTCCCGGTGTCGAACAAGACGTCGCCGATATTTACGACCAGACCGCGCACGGTGTCCCTGGTTTCCAGGATGCGATTGAATTGCTGCAGCAGCTTGGCGCGAAGCTCCTGCTTGTCACGCTCGGACTGCGCCGCGAGTTGTTGAGCCTGCTGGGCCTGTGCTTGTGCGTCCTGGGCCTGTTGCGCGGATTGCGCGGCCTGCTGTGCTGATTGCGCGGCAGCTTCGCGAGCCTGCTGCTCCTGCAGCATGGCGGCTTGGCGCTGGGCGTCAGCTTGCGCACGGGCGGCGTCAGCTTCGGCGCGCGCTTTGGCTTCCTGCGCCGCGGCTACCTCCGCCTGCATGCGTTGCCGGTCGGCATCGGCGCGACGTCGGGCTTCATCTTCCTGGGCCGCTCGGGCGCGACGCGCTTCTTCATCCGCGGCACGCTGTTGTTCGTCGACGCGTTCGTCATCCTGGCGGCGCACGGCGATGTTGCGGGCGTCTTCGGCGGCCTGGACCGCTTCTCTTGCAGCGCTGGCCACGGATTTGTGTTGCTTGCGCAGTTGATAATCTTCGGCGCGGCGCAAAGCATCTTCGGCCTTGCTCCATGATTCCGGCGCGTAGCGAGCGGCACCCTGCGCTTTGGCGATGCGCAAGGCGTTACGGGCTTCGTAAAGCGACAAAGGAACTTTCGAATCCGACAAGTAACGCTCGAGACGCATGTTGTCGTAGATGCCGCGCTGCAAGAGCTCGAACTTGGCGTCCACAATACTGACGGAGCCTTTGGTATCGCCGCGAACAACGTTTTCGATGGCTACGACTTCGCTGGGATAGCTGACGGCGAAATAAGGTTCGGCGGTAACGATCATCGCGAAAGCTTGAAGATTGGTGGTTACTTCGAGTTTGCTCTTGCTGCCGTCGAGCAGCAGCTCGCCGAGATTATTGGGATTGCCTTCCGGCGAGATGGCCCAGAGAACGTAGGTCAAGTAAGCAGTACCGAAAGAGGATGCGGGCTCGAGATGCTCAAATTCGGCCTTGATGGCGATGCGACCGTTCTTGGCTTCAATCTCTGCTTTGCCTTCGGCGCGAGGCATGAGCGGAGTACCTTGAAAATCGATCTTGGTGGAGGTGCGATCCCGATAATTGACAGCCTGAGTGGTGCGAGACACGCGAATATTTATCAGCGAAGCGGACTTCGAGTCCTGCGCGCGCGTGGATTGGGGTAGAGCATGAGCAGCAGGAATGGTCAACAGGCAAGTCAACAGGCAAAAAGTTGAAGCGGAAAGGGGCTTGATCATATTTCCTCGATTCTTGATTGGTAAGCGATGGGGGAAGTAGCTCAATGCAACTTAGAATTGTAACCACGCCACCAAACGTGACCATCGGGCGAAACAGGTATAGCGAGCATAAGATCGGGCCGAATTAGAAAATCTACGGTACGGAGCCTAGCCAATTAGGCTCTAAATCTACTGGTGCCGGCGGAGGGAATCGAACCCACGGCCTAGGGATTATGAGACCCTCGCTCTACCACTGAGCTACGCCGGCACAGGTTCATCATGCTACGGAGTCCTTCATAAGGGTGTCAAGCCACGCGGGGTTATGGGCAAAATTTTGGGCGCGTGAGAGCGAAGCAAGTTCAAGCAATCCGCCATGTCCCAGTCCTAGAAAAGCTGGTACTAAGGTACCGTTGACCCGATGCATCCTGAACCATAACATGACGTTGTTCGACCCATAGGCCCGCTTGCCGCCAGGCGAACGTTTGGCGAAACAAGCGTCCGTGGAGGTGTGTACCAATTTGGCACAGTAAATACTTGACTTTGCCGAATTAATGGATAGAGTGCACCGCGGGGTCACCCCTCGGAGGCACTATGTCCCGCATTTCCACGGTAGTGCTCATGGCCATGATGGTTTTGGCCGGAGCCATGGGTCTGAAAACATTTGTTACCACGCACGGAGACAGTTCCGTGATGATGGCCAACGGATCGGCGCCAGTACCGCCGACGCCGTGGCGAAACGGATCGGCGCCTGTTCCGCCGACGCCATGGAAGAACGGATCGGCACCAGTACCGCCGACACCGTGGAAGAACGGTTCGGCTCCGGTTCCGCCGACACCCTGGAAATAGTTAGCGCGGTGTAAACCGCGGTAGACCAGGGCGAAAGAAGGAAATCGTGCCTGGTCCCCTGGAATACAGCATCTGGCTTCTAGGCGCTCTTTTCGAAGCCGCTGTGGTAGTGTGTTCGCTTCTGCGCGGTCCCTTCCGGCGTTATTTCACGTTGAATCTGTATATGTCCATGTCGTTCCTCGTTAGCGTAGGACGTTATTTCGTATTCACGCGCCATGGATTGATGTCCTCGGAATACATCTACTTCTATTACTATTCCGACGCTATTTTGACCATTTGCCTGTATTTCGCGCTGATGGGTCTTTACGCCATTGTATTCGAAGAACTCGGAGCAGCAATGCGACTCCGAGTTTTTATGATGTTGCTGCTGATCGGAACCACGTTATTTTCCTACAGCGTCGTGCACCAGTCGGAAGCGCGCATGCTGACGCATTACATCGTAGAGATATCTCAAAACCTATATTTCGTGGGCCTGGTGCTGACTTATGTATTGTGGGCCGCGTTGCTCAAGCTTCGCGAGAGCCGCGTCCGCGTTATCCAGATTGTGCTTTCCCTGGGTGTTTATTTCAGCATCAATGCGGCAAATTATGCGCTGCACAATGCCTATCCAAACTTGCGAGTAATCTGGGAAAACTTGCCGCCCATCGCGGGCATGCTGCTGCCAGTGGCCTGGATTTATGCCTTCATGAGATTTGATGAAGAGGCACGGCTGACTCCCGCGCGCCTCGCGGTGGTGCCGCGATGATGGCCGGGGTGATTTTAGTTTTTTCGGTGGCTACCTTGATGCAGTTTTTCGTGTCCTATTGCCGATCATTGATTGCGGCTTCTTCGCGGCGCGCCTTGTCGCCGGATGTGCAAGACGTAATCGGCATCGAGCGAAGCGCAAAGGGCGAGGATTTCGAACGCGTGATGCAGTTCCTGCATCTTTGCCCGGAGCGACGCGAAGATCGCAACGGCATACAAGCGATTGGCGCATACTTCCGATTGCTTGGCGCGGTGGGCAAAACGGTCGGCGCGATTCTGCCTTCCCTGCGCGCGTGGACGGAATCCGAACGTTCGCAGTGCGCATACTTCGTTGCAGTGGCCTTGGACCGGCGAATCGCGTATAGCCGCGACATGCTGGCCGATCAGATGTCCGCATAGTTGTAATCCTCCACCACCAGCAGCGCAACGCTTGGCTGCTGTCTAATTCGCAACAGCCACTTCACATTATTGTCTCCGATAAATTCGCCGTGATATTCTGACGGCGTTCTCTCCTCGCCGGAGTGAATGCGTCCGCAGCGCAAAAACAACCGGTGAATAAGACCTGCTTGCAGTGTGGCGCGATATTGCCGTCCGGCGTATCCGCCTGTCGTTTCTGTGATTCCAGCTATCAGGCGAGACTGTCTTCGCACGAAAGGGCTCCAGTCCTCTCGCGGCACGACGTCGGCTTAAATGACACGGTGGGCGAACCTGGCCTAGAACGCGACTCGACGCGACTTTATATCGACAGTCAGGTGACCTTCAAACCTACGCCCGAAATGGCGGAGCCCGATCCATCTTCCACCTGGCGAGGAGAATTGGCGAATCGGCTGCAGGCGTATCGCGTGAGGCGCAGAAAAGTCGCTCCTGACGCGATGCAGTCGCAATTGCCGTTTGCGGAGACCGTTCGCGCGGTGAAGGCAGCGAGCGCCAGGACAAACATCCATCCGGATAGACAGCCCTCACCCATCTCTCGCGCGGAAAATTCGACTGCAGTGGCTGTCGTGGACCACCCTCCCACGGCAGGCTGGCCTGCTGCTACGGTTGAGTCGGAGGCGATCGAGAATGATTTCTCCTTCACGATAGCCATTGGGCGGATCGCCAAGGAACGTCGAGCCGATGGGCGGCTGTTGATCGACGTGTCAACGCCGCAGGAAGAAGAATCGACACAAGAACCACGGCGGCAGTTGGCCGAACGAGCTCATGCAGGGTTATATCCCGTGGCCCCCATGAGGGATCGACGCATCGCCGGCATCATCGACGTAGCGTGCCTGCTATTTGCATGTGGAGGTTTCCTGGCGCTCTTCGGTTCGCTAGGCGGAGATTTCACGCTGAGCAAGTTGAATGCGGCGGTGTGCTTTACGGGGCTGGCGGTGGTGTATTTTCAATACTTCGCGCTTTTCACAATATTCGGAGGGACGACTCCGGGAATGATGCTTCGCAATTTGCAGGTCATGAGTTTTACCGGCGATGAACCGACGCCCAAACAAATGCTGCTGCGCAGTACGGGCTATATGCTCTCCGCGGCGCCCTGCCTGGTGGGATTTTTATGGGCAGTGTGGGACGAGGATGGGCTTACGTGGCACGACCGATTTTCGAAAACGTATTTGACCTCAGCGCAAACCTACGCGGAAATCGAATCGCACACGGCTGTGCATCCTCATTAATACATAAGCTCGGGCAGACAGGCCCCATCGTGGTGGGCTTCCGTGCCAAGCGGTTCTTTTTGAGCAACCGTTCAAACAGCAGATCCCTCGCTGCGCTTCGGGATGACAAGTGTTTTGCCTCGCATCGGTAAGGAATTTTCCCGCAAAGACTCTGGTCAACCACCGGTGCCGCAGTCCGCGAGAGCGGCGAAGCGTTAAGGCAGAGCTAGATTTTTACTGCTTGATTCTTGATCACCGCTTCGTCCGAAGCAATTTTACCGTCGCGGATGTAGATGATGCGATGGGCGTGCTGCGCGATGTCGTGCTCGTGAGTTACGAGAATGATGGTGTTGCCCTGAACGTGCAAGTTTTGAAACAACGACATAATTTCGTCGCCGGTTTTTGAATCCAGGTTACCGGTTGGTTCATCGGCCAGCACGATCGATGGCGAATTCACCAGCGCGCGGGCGATGGCTACGCGCTGCCTCTGTCCGCCAGAAAGTTCATTGGGTTTGTGATGCATGCGATCCAAAAGGTCGACATGCTCAAGAGCTTTCTTGGCCTTTTCGATGCGCTCTTCCGCGGGAGTGCCGTTGTAGATCAGAGGAAGCTCCACGTTGTGGAGAGCGGTGGCGCGCGGAAGCAAGTTAAAGGTCTGGAATACAAAGCCGATCTCTTTGTTGCGAATGTAGGCTAGTTCGTCGTCGTCGAGATCGCTCACGAGACGGCCAGCCAGCCAATATTTGCCAGAGCTGGGCGAGTCCAGGCAGCCGATCAGATTCATGAGCGTGGATTTGCCGGAACCGGAAGGCCCCATGATGGCGACATACTCGCCCTTGCGAATTTCCAAATCCACGCCGCGCAGGGCATGGACTTGTTCAGAACCCATTTCGTAGACCTTGGCGAGCTCGTGAGTCTTAATTACGACGCCCGAGGAGACGAGGTCTTCGCGATACGAAGCCGGGGCAACAGTTTCAACAGCCATGGGCATGTCCTCGCATGGTGCTCATTAACTCTGCTCGTCCTCGGGTTTCTTTGGCGGAGTGTTATCCACTTTGACCTTCGACGCGGGTTTCAATGTTCGCAGCGCCTTGTAACTGCCCACTACAATCTCGTCGCCAGGTTGCAGGCCTTTGGTGACTTCGATGTCGGTAACCCCGCTGATGCCGGTTTCAATAGGGCGGAAAACGGCTTTCTTGCCATTGATCACGAAAACGCCCTGCACTTCTTCCTTCTTTGGATCGCCTGGAGCGGGTGGCGGAGGAGCCGCGAGCGTGACGCTGGAATTGCCGTCTTTCTTGGCATTTTTGGCGGCTTCTTCCAGATCTTTGCGGGTACGCACGGCCAGCGCCTGGATCGGAATGGCCACAACGTTTTTCTTTTCGGCAGTTTTTATTTTGGCGGTGGTAGAGAGTCCCGGCCGCAAGTTTTCAGGTGGGCTCGCCAAGGTTACGACTACCTTGAAATCCTTGGCTTCCTGCGTGCTGGTGGTGCTCTGCGTGGTGGCAAGACCGGAACTTCTAAGGGTGGCCTGCGAGCCTATTTCGGTGACTTTACCCTTGAACACTTTGCCGGGTACCGCGTCGATAGTGACGTCGGCGTCCTGGCCATTTCTGACGTTTACGATGTCGGTTTCATCCACTTTCACTTCCGCGGTGACGACAGACATATCGGACAAGGTCATCAAAAAACTTCCATTCGAATTCTGAATGCCGGGCACGACGTATTCGCCCAGCCGCACCGGCAGATAACTTACGATGCCATTTATGGGCGAAATGTAGGCCGTTTTGCTGAGAATATCTTTGGTGCGAACCAGCACAGCTTTGTTTTGATTCACCATCGAGCGCGTCTGATCAAGTTGCGCTTTCAGCGATTGCACGCGCGCTTTCGAGGAATCGACGGCGGCAAAAGCTGCGTCGTAGGTGGATTTGCGCTGATCGAAATCCTGCCTGGGAATCAAGCCATCCTTGAAGAGCCCCTGTCCGCGCTGCCAATCGAGCTTTGCCTTTTCAAGATTAGCCTGTTGTTGGGTGAGATCCGCCTGGGCAGAGCGAAAGCTGGCATCCGCCGCCTGCACGCCCATCTCAGAGGAATTGATGGCCGCTGACTGCGCCTGGACATCGGCGTTGGCTTGCACATCTTCCTGCAGCAAGAGGCGGTCGCCCTTCTTAATCTTGTCGCCTTCTTTGACCAGGATTTGGGTAATCCTTCCGAATCCCTGGGCGGTAACGTTGGTATAGGTGGTCGGCTTGATCTCACCGGAAGCGGTGACCTGCGAAATCAGAGTGTCTTGCGAGACTACTTTGGCGGTCTGAACGGTTACCACGCCCTTGTTGGCCTGATTGATGCTGAACCACACGATTCCGCCGAGTACCAATGCGCTGCCGAGGCCGATAGACACTCTTTGCCAGATTTTCATGCGGTCGATCCTTAATTCTTAGACGAACGCGGACAGGTCATGCGCTGAACTCTGAACGCCTATAATAGATACATTGTACATACGCGCTTAAGGCTCCATATGTTTCAAGTCAAGCTAGCCAAAATTCAGGACAACTGGCAGGTTCACCGGCGCTTATGAGCGATTTTACTGATAGGCTATTTTAGTTTTAAAGTAACGAAAAAGGAAGCGCCGGGCAGACGAAGGCCGCCACATCCCTGTGTGGCAGCATTCCACGTGAACTTGAAATTGATCTGTTCGGGCGCGCGCTACCCAGCTTGGCGTCGTGGCCATGGAGCGGGGTAACGGAACTCGCGCGAAGGAGTTGATTGAGGCGGCGCTGAAACAGAAGCCGGTGCTGAGACACTCAGATTACAACCTGGGCCCCGCGGAACTGCTTTTGAGTCAAGAGGAGGGCGCTTTGAAACTCTTGCTGGAGGCGACTGCAACAGAGACCGACCCGCAGCCCTCCAGCAGGCCTGGTTTCAACTCGGCATTGTTTATCGCCGGGTGCCTCGCATGTCTGAAGCGTAACAAGCGATTGCGACTTTCAACGACTGAAGAATGAGGAAGCGAGAAATCGCAGGAGCAGTTTAAAAAATTCAAAGTGCAGCAGGACTCGGAAGTTGCACGGCCAACAGAGCCGGGCGCGAAACGGGAATATCCTGCGATATGAGTGGAGAGAGTCTGTGAAGCATGGCTCTATTAACACGCGCGTTTTCCTTTTTGCATGCGCCGTGCTGGTATTAAACACTCGGGCAAACGGCTCGCCGCAGAAATCTTCCGGCACCCAAATTGAAGTTGTAGAGTCGCTCGAAAACCAGTCGGCAGCTTTGGTCAGCAAGCCACCGATACAATTTGGAAGTTCCCGCTCTTCCGCGCTTACTATTCGAGTGGACGAATCCGTGCAATACCAAACGATAGACGGCTTCGGCGCGTCGTTGACGGATTCATCTGTTTGGCTGCTCGACCGCAAGCTCGACAGGGAACAGCGAAAAGCGTTGCTGGAAACATTGTTTGACGCAAAAAAGGGGATTGGGTTGAGTGTGCTGCGGCAACCCATGGGTGCGAGTGATTTTGCGCTGGCGTCGTACAGCTACGATGACGTGGCCGTTGGAGAGCAGGATCCAAAGCTGGCCAAATTTTCGATCGAGCACGATCGCGCGTACATAATTCCCGTTCTCAAGGAAGCGCTGGCGTTGAATCCGAATCTGAAGATTATAGCCTCCCCGTGGAGTCCACCTGGGTGGATGAAGACTTCGCAATCCATGATTCAAGGGACTCTACTTCCGGAGGCGTATCCGGCGTTTGCGAATTACTTTGTGAAATTTATTAAAGCATACGCGGACGCGGGCGTCCCCATCTACGCCGTCACGATGCAGAACGAACCCTTGTACACTCCCGAAAACTACCCGGGGATGGGAATGACGGCCATCGAACAGGCTGCATTTCTGCGTGATCATCTCGGACCGGCGCTCCGAGAAGCTGGGCTTACGACCAAAGTTTTCGTCTTCGATCATAATTGGGATTTAATTGAGTATCCGATTCAAGTGCTGAGCGATGCAAAGGCGGCCGCGTTTGCATCGGGCACGGCGACCCACTGTTATGGTGGAGTAGCGACCGCTCAAATGGAATTACATGAGCGCTTCCCGGAGAAAGAAATCTGGATGACGGAATGTTCCGGGGGCGAATGGCAAAAGGGGAATCTGCTGGAACAGCAAGTGCGATTAATCATCAACTCGACGCGCAACTGGGCAAAGGCTTTGGTGTTCTGGAATCTCGCACTTGATCAGAATCATGAACCATTTCTTGGAGGATGCGCCACGTGCCGTGGGGTCGTGATCGTGAATCACGCCGCTTCCCCCACGGAGGTGGTTCACACGGTGGATTTTACCGCACTCGCGCACGTCAGCAAATTTCTGCGGCCGTGGGCGCGTCGTATCGCATCGAACTCTTTTGAGCAGGGCAGCCTGGAGGACGTTGCGTTTCAAAATCCGGACGGTTCGGTTGTTCTTCTGGTGCTAAATAGCAGTGGCGCTCCGCTCTCGTTCAATATCGCGTGGAGAGGTGAGTTTGCATCCTATAAATTGCCTGCCGGCTCTGTAGCCACATTTTGCTGGCAGGGCTCCGCGTCAAAATGATTTTTGTTTTTCGCGATTCTCCTTTCAAACTTTCTGGCGGGCCGCGCGGTAAATTGGTATCAGCTTCAATCAACGCGAGCGCGTTTATGGTTACCGATCTGTGATTAACCTCCGAATAGCCCGTGAACCGTCCAGAATTCTAAACAGCAGGTGTCCCGCAATGCGCTGAAGAGCATCCGCACCTGAGTCGGACGATGGCGCTTTCGCAGACATTCTCTGCCGGCCGCAGTTGTACTGCTGAATGGCATCGCCATACTCACTCCCTACAATTTTCCAACGCCTACCAAGGTCGAAAGACGCCGCCCTGATCAATATTGCCTTTCTGGCGCGCCTAACGGTCACGCTCGCCCGGTTCGAAGGCAGAGGAGCAAACTCGCGTGCAGGGGGTTTGGGTTTTGCTGTTTCTGAAGCGATCGGCCAATGAAGCAAAGTGGGGGTTCCTAAAGGCAATAGCCCTTCAATCGAGGCTTGGCATCAGAAAGTACGGAGCTAACAGTCCGCTCCATAAGATCAGGTCTTACATGGCTGGATCGACAGTGCCCGCTGGTCCGACGCTGGATCTTCCCAAACTATCTCAAAAAGAAGATTCGACAGTTCGACTTGGTCTTTCGCCCATGGACTCATCCTCTCGACGATCCCATCTGGCATCAAGTCCGTTTTCCAATGGTCCGTCGGCATTGTAAAGCGGTGCGAGATAGATCCCATGCCGTGCAGCAATTGTCTCCATCTCGTCGACCCGCTTCTGAGTGATGAATCCTCTTCCCTGAGAGAAGGGTTCGAACCGGCCCTCCAGAGCAAGAGCCATGCCTTCGAGTAGACAGCCATGAACCACATCGGGGAACGGATACCGATTCAGAACTCCATGAAAATTCGGCGTGAACTTCATTCCGCCGGTGATTTGTCCCAGACCTCCGAAGAAGACTTTGGCGCCATGCATCTCCGCCGTTGGAGACAAGTTCTTCGGGTAGCCCGCATCGCAAACAATTGCGTCGGGGGCGATCCGACCCAAGAGAAGCGAGGGGGACGCCAGACTCGCCGCGCAGATCACGACGTCGGCCTCTGCGGAGAATCGCTGGAGATCCGTCGCGATCTCCACCTGAACTCCATCGTCTTGCAACTCCGCTGCGAGCCTGCGTAGCTGGTCCACTTTGCGTGCGCTGAGCAGCACGCGCCTTACGAGTGGCGCCAAACAACGGACGCAGCCGGAACCCACATCTCCTGTTGCTCCCACCATGAGCAGCGTTGATCTGCCGAGGTTCCGGCCCTCCAGCGCGCACATCTTCTGGATGCCCTGAACGATGAAGGCAACGGTCAGCGTATTGCCTGTCGTAAAGACCGTATGGTGTCTATCCGGAAGCTGATCAAAGTTGCCCTCGATCAGAATGGAGCTGAATCCGCCGAGACTAACGATCTTCGCTCCTGCCTGGATCGCGCAGGCGGCCGCCCCTCGAACGCGGGCGATGTTCTCGTGTACGTAGGCGGCTTCCAGGCGGTCGGGAGGAATGAAGGAGTCGATATACAGGCCGCGCGCCTTCGCGCCGGCAATCGATCCGATGTCAACATGACAGACGGCTCTGGGCGGAATCCATGGAAGGATGTCCTTGATCTCGTCGTCCGGCAGAGGCGTACGCTCGGGTCCGCGCAGGACAGCCAGTACGTCCGCAGCCGCTCGCCAACTCTCCTGATGCCCGATCAGAGCGAAATCGTCGTAGATCGTCCGCGCTCGCGTCGTTACACTGGCAACTGCGTCACCCATCTTAGTGTTACCTCCCCGGGTATCCCCAGCATGTCCAGCGTTTTCAGATACTGTTGAAGTGACGCTCCGCGAAGCTCGGCTGCAGACAAGCTGACCTCGAACAGTGAGGGCTTCACGCAGCTGGCGTGGCACACTTCGCAGTGTCCATCCCTGCATTCCTTCGCCAGCATCTGTGCGAGGGTGGTCATCACCTCCAGATGCAGCCGGTAGACCTTGTCGTCGAAGCGCTGCGGGTCCAGGGCTCGCTCTGCCCTCAGAATCGACATGGCGTGATCGACGTGATCTTCTTCTTCAGCTGCGATGCGGGCAAAGGTTTGGCCCAGACTCCCCGGTGCTACCTTCCCGACCCGTGAATAGCTGGCAACGGCGAACGATTCCAGCATGATCTCCTGGACGATCAGGCAGCCAATGAAATCACGCTCTGTAATGCAGCGCAGGAATGCATCGCGAAGCCGCTTCCAATGCTTTGCGTCGACGTTGTTGGAGACGTGCACTCCAATTTTGCGACCCTCGGCAGCGAATGAAGCAGCGTGCCCCCGTTCCCCCTCCGCGTGCTCTAATGCGTCGGCTACTTCCGCGGGATCGTCACATATCTCCGATAGGGAGGAGTAGTTCATGGCGGCGAGTAGTTCGCCGGTCATTGCCTGTGCCAAGATATCCTGCCAAATCGGGGCGCTCGCCGAGAGAGAAGTACATTCCGTCGGTGAGCAGTTAACATCAATAAGTGGTTCCATGTTTTCTCCTGAACAGATAACTAAACTTTACCGCTGTGTTCCCACCCGTTTTCCCTTGCGCCGAGCATTGAATCAAAACCTCATGCGCATCAGATCGGTTCCCGATAGCGACGCAGCCGCACCGTTGCGGCGAGGAATATCGCGGCGACTGCAATCCCTACCCACAGGCCCGGCGTACTGAAAAATTGCACTGGAGTCACCGCTGACAGTATGTCCATAAGGTTTCCACTCCGCGCTGTAGTGGTGGAAGGCTGCGGTCCGCTTAAGCGGTACTGCAGCATGCCGAGGAAATTCGAAGTTCTAAAGGCAATCCTCTCGACTCCCCACATCACGAACGGAGGTAAGAACGCCCACAGAAATGGCGCCCGTGGCGCCCAAGCCGAAACCAGCAGCAACCAGCCGTAGATGGGCGCGTACCAGAGTCCATGAACGGTCAGAATGTGGTAGAGGAGCATCAGGGACATGTGGAAAAACGACATCCGCGACCAGAGCGTCCCGGCACTCAGGCCACTGCCCAGCAAGACTGCGCTGCTTAGCAGCATCATGACAAACTGCGTGACGACGGCGATGGCAAAACTCAGCAGCGGCAGAATGATGAGGGGAATGGCGAACTTCGAGAGCACGGTGGTGAGGTCGGAAACCGGCAGCGACTTCCAGAACAGGATGCTGCGATCGCGGCGCTCTCCGTACAACGCGTCGAGTGAGTAGAAAATCCCCACGATAAAAGCCGTCCCCATAATCAGCGCTGCCGCGAATTCGTATGGTGTGTCGAGCGGCTGGTGCCGATGCGCTGGGCTGAGCGTCAACCCGGTCGAGAAGGCGAGCAGAAAAAGGCCGGCGGCCGCCAGCGGGGCGATATAGATCGAACGGTGCTCCCACAATTCGCGCCGCACCGCCCAATACATGCTTCGACTGGCGGTAATAATCGCAGGCGCGGTTACTTGCGATTCGAGGGGAGACGCGGGCACGGCGTTGGATGGAGTACTCATCGAACCCCTCCTTGGGCCGTGCCGCTTTGATTGTTGAGCACCGCAACAAACAAGTCGGCGATGCCCGGAGTTCGCACGTCGCCAAGCGCGGCGAGTTGCTGGCGTTCGACATGATCGAACAGCAGGATGCTGCGCCCGAACACCTGGCGTTCGTGAATCGGCTTCAACGCCCGTGCTGCGGCGATCTGCTCGGGATTCACCATCACTTCCAGGTAGCGCGACTCGAATTCTTCCATGCTGCAAGCGAATACGATGCGGCCGCGGTTAATGAACATCACATCGGTCAGGACGTCCTGGATCTCTTCCACTTGGTGGGTGGTCACCACGATGGTGCGGCTTCGATCGAAGTAGTCATTCAGCAGCGAATCGTAGAACTGCTTGCGATAGAGAATATCCAGGCCCAGCGTCGGCTCGTCCAGCACCAGCAATTTCGCGTCAACGGCCATGACTAGAGCCAGGTGCAGTTGTGCCACCGTGCCCTTCGACAGTTCCCTCACCTTGCTGGCGCGCCGGATGGTGGTCTTCGCAAGAAAGCCCTCCGCTTTCGCGCGATCGAATCGCGGATGCACGCCGGCGAAGTAGTCGAGAGCCTGCCAAACGCGCATCCAGCGCGGCAGCACGGCGACATCGGCAATGAAGCACGCATCGCGCATGAGCTGATCGCGCTCAGTCCACGGGTCGCGTCCGAGCACCTGCAGTTCTCCCTGATAGGGGGTGAGACCGAGAATTGCGTTGAAGACGGTCGTCTTTCCGGCGCCGTTGGGACCGATGAGGCCGAGGATGCGGCCCTCCTCAACACGCAAATTGATGCCGTCTATCGCGATCGTTGTTCCGAACGCTTTCCGAAGACCACGTGCTTCTATGCATGTCATGGCTTTAGCGCTCCTCTTTGCGGGGCTTCGACTCGGTTTTCGACCTGCGTTTTGCGGCAGCATCCAGTTCTTCCGGTGTCAGGCCGAGCCGTTGAATGGTTGCGTGGACTCTGGGCCATTCTTCGGCAAGAAACCTTTGGCGTTCTCCCTGCAGCAACAGGCTGCGTGCGCCGGTATTGATGAACATGCCGAGACCCCGCTTACTCTCTACGAGTCCCTCATCCACTAATTGTTGATAGCCCTTCAGAACCGTGAGCGGATTGATACGATATTCGGCCGCGACATTGCGCACCGACGGCAGCGGATCACCTTCCTTGAGCACGCCGTCGAGAATCATCGCGACAACACGGTCGCGAAGTTGCCGGTAAATCGGCTGACTGTCGTTCCACTCACGGTGCATCAGGTTTCCTGTTACTCCTTGCTGGAGACACGCGTGCGTTATTTTGCCCGCTGCAGGTCCATGCGCGCATGCACCGGCTTGTCCCCCGGCAGCATGTACGTCCACTCTTCGGTGTGATGGTTGGCGTCGATGAAGGTGAACACCGAGTGGTACATGTGTCCGTACTTATTGCTGCCGGAAAGATCGGCAAAATCGAATTCCAGAGTCTTTCCGTCCGGCGAAATTTTGCCGGTCATGCGCGGCCTGTTCCCCGCGTCACAATAATGGATCAGCGTGAGCCGGTCTGCGTCAGCGTCAACGTACAACATCGTGACGGGATGGTCGTATTTTGCGGGGTCCAGCGGCGTTCGGGCCTCCTGGATCTCGTGCACCAGGACGTTTCCCCGCGAGGTCACGCGCATCGAGACGTGCAGCGGCTTGATGTCCACTTTCGCCGCTACGGGCATGTCGGTCTTCACGGAGCCTTCCCAATCCCCGGCGAGAGTTTTCAATGCGTCGAAGGAAGTCTGCGCCTCGGACTTCGGCGCGAGAGCCTTGGGCTCAGCCATGTTGTGCGCGTCGGATTGCGCAAAAGCCGCGGTGGGGAGCGACAACAGAACAACGGACAACACAAAACGAAGGCATTTCATATTTCATTCTCCTTAAGAAATTTTCTTGCTGATCTCGGGTCGGGGTTAGTCACTGGCTCATTCACTTGCGATCAATTAGCCTCGACGAACTCTCTATAGTGTTATAGTTAACTATAACACTACTTCTGTGTCAAGCGTTTCTTACCTTCGCCACCGCAAGCGGGCAATTTGACTCAATGGGAGTTCAGGCCACGCGATGAAGCGGATGGAGACCACTTTGGGGGCCATCAAACTCTGAGCACCAAATAAACTAGAGCAGTGTGGTAAGCTGTTGAAATCACGCCGCGGAGAGGTGGCAGAGCGGCTGAATGCGGCGGTTTGCTAAATCTACCTGCCCTGTTCGTATTCACCACATTTCATTTGTTTTGAATGACTTTGCACGCTGTCACTTGCACTGAATCATCCCATTTGCACGCTAGAGTGCACCAAGAGTGCACCAAAACAAGTGCTTCGCGTCCGCGAGATACCCGCAATTTCTGGGTGGAATCGCCCATAACTCACGCTGCGAGCCGGAGCATCCTGCCAATGCGCGCCTGCCGGAAACAAAATCGCTTCATCCCAATAGAACCCTTTTTGAATACAGCAATCCGGTTTCGGCGCCGGCAGAATCAGTTGGTTCAGAGCAGACGCGGCCCGGGCTTCCCGTTTGAATCGTTCCAACGCTTGCGGGTCATTACCCAACTC
>JALYLI010000013.1 GCA_030774335.1 Acidobacteriota bacterium
ATTGGGGCTCCGCGCAGAGCAAAGTGCGGCAGGCGGAGCTTAAGCGCGACCAGGCAAAACGGGAGCTATCCCTGGCACAGCGAAAGTTGGTTGCCGAAATTCAATCTTTGTATGCCGAAGCCAGCACGGCATTCAGTGAATTGGCAGGCCTGCAGCGTTCCGGCGAATTGGCTGAGGAAAGCCTTCGGCTGGTAACTCTTCGCTACAAGAATGGCGAGTCCACGGTTCTGGAAGTCGTGGATGCTCAAACGACTTTCGCCACCGCAAACTCCGCCTACCAGGACGGTGCGTTGCGTTATCGCGTGGCGCTGGCGAGCTTGCAAACTCTAACGGGTGTATCCACGAATCCATGAAAAGAATAATTGTGGTTGATGCTTTCAGGAATTTCAAATTTGTGACGCTCGCTGCCGGCGCGGTTCTGTTGGCTAACATGACCGTGGGCTGCTCCAAGGAAGAGAAGGAAAAGGAACCTGAAGTCAGCGTACAAACGACGCCCGCGGAAAAGAAAGACATCTCGCAAATCATTACGGAAGAAGCGGTGATTTTTCCTCTGGAACAGGCCACCGTGGCGCCCAAAATTACTTCCACGATCAAGCAGTTCTTGGTACAACGAGGAACCAAGGTAAAGAAAGGGCAATTGCTCGCGGTTCTGGAAAATGCGGATCTTTCCGCCGCCGCAGTGTCCAGCCGCGGAGACTATCAGCAGGCTGAAGCGGCTTACGCGACGAACGTGGGTTCCAGCATTCCGCAGCAGATCCAGAAAGCCGAACTGGACGCCGCGTCGGCAAAATCGGCGTTTGATGCCCAGGAAAAAATTTATAGCAGCCGAAAAGATCTGTTTCAGCAAGGCGCCATTCCCCGGCGAGAACTCGACGCCGCCGAGGTTGCTGTTGTTGCGGCTCGCAGCCAGAATGAGCAGGCTCAAAAACAACTTGCGGATCTGCAGCGCGTGGGCAAGGAGCAAGCCCTCAAGTCGGCCGAGGGCCAGAAATTGTCAGCGGAAGGGAAGTATCTCGGCGCCAAAGCGCAGCTGAGTTATTCGGAGATCAGAAGTCCGATTGAGGGAGTAATTACGGATCGCCCGCTCTACGTCGGCGATCTGGCGACCGCCAACCAACCGCTGCTTACCGTGATGAACGTTTCCAAGTTGATCGGCAAGGGCCATCTTCCGCAATCGGAAGCCGTGCAATTGAAAGTTGGCGATGCTGCGGAGATCAAGGTTCCGGGCGTTGAGGAGCCGATTGCAGGAGAAGTAACGCTGGTCAGTCCCGCGCTGGATCCCGGAAGCACTACGCTGGAGGTTTGGGTGGAAGCGCGGAAGCCTAATCCAGCACTGCTGCCGGGCATTACCGTGCAAGTGGAAATCACCGCCAAAACGAATAAAAGTGCCGTCGTCGTGCCTGTTGGCGCGGTGTTCAAAAACCCTGAAGGTGGCGGCGATTACATCCTGCTGGCGGGAACGGACGGCAAAGCCCACCTTAAAACTGTTCATCTCGGTATCCGCAACGCCGAATCCGCCGAAATTCTGAGCGGCATAAAAGAGGGCGATGCGGTCATCACTACCGGCGGCTACGCCGTGCCAGACGGAACCAAGATCAAAATAGAAAAACCCGAGGCGCCGAAAAAAAAGAGTGGTACTGCGGCAAACCCAGACGAAAAGGACAAGGAGTAGCCGCGCATGGAGCCACGGGCGCCTTCACCGCCAGGCGAAAAAGCGATTGCGCAGGCGGACGCGCCTTGGTTTCGACGGCTATCTCGGCCCATACTTTTCTTGATCGTCAGCCTGACGCTCGTGGGAGCTTATTTCGCGTTCACCATTCCCGTCTCCGTATTTCCCAACACAGATTTTCCCCGCATTGTCGTGGGCATCGACAACGGAGTAATGCCTATCGACCAGATGCTGGTCACCATCACTCGGCCGATTGAGGAGGCCGTCAATAGCGTCCCCGGATTAAGCAAAGTGCAATCCATCACCAGCCGGGGGTCTGCGGAAGTCGATCTGTTCTTCGACTGGAATTTCGATATGGTTCTGACGCTGCAGCGCGTGGACGCGGTGGTGGCGCGTTTGCAATCGGAACTTCCCGCAACTGCAAAATTGGAAACGCACCGCCTGACCTTCGCGACTTTTCCGATTATTGGTTACAGCCTTACTTCGGATACCGTTCCTGCGAATAAACTTTGGGAGGTGGCCACCTACGATTTGAAGCCACGTATCAACAGGCTGAACGGAGTGGCGTCCGTCCTTGTGCAGGGCGGCAGAGTGCCTGAGTTTCAAGTCATGCCGGACCCCGCGCGGTTGATTTCCGTCGGCGTGACGGTACCGGAAATTCTCGACACCTTGCGGCGCACCAATCTGGTGGACTCTCCGGGCCTGCTCGAATACAACCATCAGCTTGTCCTGGGTCTGGTCAGCGGACAGGTACAAACTCCCGAAGGAATCGGGCAGATTGTGGTAAAGAATTCCGCTGCAGGCGTGCCGATTCGCATCGGTGACATTGCCACGGTCACGCCGTCGGTCGCTCCGGTGTACACCGTTGTTACCGCCAACGGTAAACCCGCGGTGCTGCTCAGCGTCAACCGGCAGCCGGACAGCAACACACTGGACGTAGCCAACGAGGTTCACCAGCAGATTACCGAATTGCTGCCGTCGCTGCCTCCGGGCGTGCACGTAGAGCCGTACTATGACCAGTCCACGATTGTGCATGACTCGATCGCCAGCGTGCGAGATGCCGTACTGGTCGGGTTACTGCTCTCATCCATCATTTTGGTGCTCTTCCTGCGCGACTGGGGAACATCGCTGGTAGCGGGACTGGTCATTCCGGCGACGCTGCTGATTACGTTCATCGTCTTAAAATTTACCGGCCAGAGTTTTAATTTGATGACCCTTGGTGGCTTGGCGGCCGCCGTGGGATTGGTTATCGACGACGCGATCGTTGTGCTCGAAAATATTGTCCTGCATCGAGACGCCGGCCAGAGCCGTTTCAAAGCGATAGACAGCGCGATTCACGAATTGACGATACCTCTTATCGGTTCGACGATTACGCCGATCGTGGTGTTCTTGCCGCTCATTTCTATAACGGGTGTCACCGGAAGTTTCTTCAGAGCCTTAGCGGTGACGATGTCGGTCTCCCTTTTCACCTCGCTGCTGCTCGCGCTGACCTGGACTCCCACACTCAGTCAATATCTGGTGCGACGCAAGAAACCGGCGGCAGCGCCGGCTCCTGAAACTGCATCCGCGGCGGCAGGCGACGACGACGCCGCGCTGTTGGCCGCGGAAGAGGCGCAAATGTCCGGCTTTTTCGGCCGCATCGTAAACGCCTATGGACGGGCGATGGAGTCGGTATTGAGACGCCCCGTTCTTCTGATTGCCGGGTCGGTAGTGATCGTGGCCCTTTCGGTGGTGTGCTACAGATTTCTCGGCAGCGATCTTCTTCCGGCCATGGACGAAGGCGGATTTATTCTGGATTACTTCACGCCTCCGGGAAGTTCGCTGGAGGAATCGAACCTCATTTTGCTGCGTTTCGAAACTATTCTTCGCTCTGTTCCGGAAGTGGAAAACACTTCGCGAAGAACTGGACTTCAACTGGGCCTGGCCGCGGTGACGGAAGCGAATCGTGGCGATTTTACCGTAAAACTCAAGCGCGATCGCAAGCGGGACATTGATGAAATTATTTCCGATATCCGCGGGCGGGTGGAGCAGACTGAGCCGGAAGCCAAGGTTGAATTTATTCAGGTATTGCAGGACATGATCGGCGATTTGACCAGCCAACCCGAGCCGGTGGTCATAAAACTATTTTCCGAGGATGCCAAGCTTCTTCAGGAAACTGCGCCCAAGGTTGCCGATGCCATCTCCAAAATTCACGGCGTCGTAGACGTGCTCAATGGAATTGAAAACACCATCAGCGGGCCGGCAGTCACGTACCAGGTGAATCCCAGCGTGGCCGCGCGGGCGGGATTCACGCCAGAAGAGGTGGCCCTGGACGCCGCCGCCATCCTGGAGGGTGAACCCGCTTCGCTGCCGGTAATCTTGAATGACCGTCCGTACACGATCCGGGTGCGTTTCCCAGAGGCGAATCGTTCTTCGCTGGAGCGCATGAGCAACACGCTGTTGGCCAGTTCAGCCGGCCACACCGCGACGCTTGGTTCCCTGGCAGCGATGAAAGAAGAAGCCGGCCAGACGGAGATCCGACGCGAGAACCTTCAGAGGCTGGTAGAAGTGACCGGCCGGTTTGAAGGGGTCGATCTCGGAACTGGAATAGCCGCGGTGCAGAAGACTGTTAATGGCATGAACCTTCCGCCTGCCATACGTGTTGAATATGGCGGCATCTATCAGGAACAGCAAAAATCGTTTCATGACCTGTTGATGGTTCTGTTGCTGGCCTTGTTATTGCTGTTCGTCGTGTTGCTTTTCGAGTTTCGGAGCTTTTCCGCGCCCGTTGCGATTCTGGCGTCAGCGCTGCTATCCACCTTCGGAGGCTTTCTGGCGCTGTTGGTAACGCGCACCACTTTCAACGTGGCTTCGTTTATGGGCATGATCATGGTCATCGGTATTGTGGCCAAGAACGGAATATTGCTGCTGGATGCCGAACAACATTTCCGGAACCTGGGATTCTCGCCGAAGGACGCCATGATTCAATCGGGTCGGCGCCGCTTGCGGCCCATCGTCATGACCGCGCTGGCCACGATTGCAGGAATGTTGCCGCTGGCTTTTGCCATCGGAGCCGGCTCTCAGATGCTGCAGCCGTTGGCCATCGCGGTGGTCGGGGGAATATTGAGCTCCATGGTGCTATCGCTGGTGTTCACGCCGGCCATAAATTATTACCTGTCTCCGGCGGCGCGTTGAAAAGGCATGGCCAGTCTGGAATGCGCCGGATTTGTAATGCAGCGCCGTCAGGTCATTCATCCGCACAGGCGCTCAGCAACACCGCAACAGCGTCAAATTGACAGGTTTTTTCACCGGATGTTATTGTCGTTACACACACCACACGCGCCGAGGTAGCTCAGTGGTAGAGCAGCCGATTCGTAAAGCAGCGCTCCTCTCCCAGTACCGTTGAAACCATTGATATTAAGGCGCTTTGTAGGGACCATGAAACCGAGGTAAGGGGTTACGTGGTACGCACTTTGGAACGCAGTTTTCTGAATATCGTGTAC
>JALYLI010000014.1 GCA_030774335.1 Acidobacteriota bacterium
TCACGGGTGGAAGCACGTTCCGTTCGCAGTTCATGCACTGCCAGGAATGCGTCGAGCACACCGATCAGAGACTCGCCAGAAACAGGATTCGGTGTCCGCTCGGAGAAAGCCTCTAGCCCCTTCTGCACAAAATGCGCCAGCAATATCCACTCGGCCCTCGACAATATGTGTTGAGCTTCTCCCTTTCTGCGAATCTGGAGGAGAGTTTCGGTGGGCTTCTCCATCAGGTCTGCTACCTCGAAGCGGTCCTCACGAGCCGATTCTAGGAGCTGCTTGGCCACCTCGGAAGTCGAGACACTCTCGCCTGTCTTCGACGACAAAAGTTCCTTGGCGCGCTCCAGTCGTCGATGCAGCGCGTCGCTGATTCGAAGGGAGAGGGTTTGTTGCTGCAGGGGCCTCTCGGACTTTTCTGGTTTGTCCGGCATGCTGGATGGCTCCTTTCCCCGACTTCTTACGAAGTACTACGTGTTGACTATATGTTTGCAAACATAGTAGACTTCCGTATGCATTAAGTCAAATCAAGCACAGCATCGAGAAGAAGGCAATGAAAGACCGCAAGACCCAACTCGCAGCGCGCAAGAACCCAGGCTCGTCAAGAGTACATGCCTTGCGCCTCTCACAGAATCCGGTGTCCCCAGCAGTAGAAGAAATCAACCTTACGATTGACAGAACCGAAACACCGGCATTATTGACCCGGAGGATGAGAACTTTCGAATTGCCTCTCACCGAAGTCGTGGAAGCGAAGCGGGATCAGCCAAACGCGAGGCCGATTCGTTCAAGTCTGAATAGAGCGGACGAAGCGGAACCAAACTCATCTTTGATGACGAGGGTCCTATCGCGTGGCGTGGATCTTCACGCGCAAGAGGGAACTGCAAACGAAGAAGCCACAACTGAACGTCACCATAAGCGAGGAAAATGGAGCGTTTCGCCTCTGTGGGAAGCCAAGATTCTCCTCGGTGTGTTGAGACAGCAAGGACTAGCGGGTAAGGGTTTAGTCGAGGCGTTCGAGAAGTGGGCACCGAGGATTGCAGGTTCTTCAAGAGCCAACATGAGCAGACTGTACCGCGAGCAGACTGGACGTGAGCTGTCCGACTACATCCTCGTCCAACAGGCGGACAAAGTCGTCCGCTACAACCAGTTCCCTCCCGATGCCGAGGTTGTCCGGCGCGCGTTACTGAACTCACGCCGTTCTCCCACGCCAGAAGCGACGTCACCTGTTTCAACACGGTTCAAAGCTTGTCCGAATGTCGGCGCAGCCACGATGGGGCAACTCAGTGCGCAGCGGAGAGAGGTACAAAGTAGGGCGAAGAAAAGAGAGGTGCTAACGGCGTCAGCGCAGCGTCTCTTGGATAACCATGATCCAAACGTCCTTCTGAGCACAAACGAACTAGCTACCCTCATCGGTTTTAGGCCGAAGACCATCCGCCGTTGGGTCTCACGAAGACTGTTGAACTACATCCGTGTTGGAAACCGTTTTCGTTTTCGGCTTGCCGCTGTGGAATTGTTCCTTGCGCAACGCGAGGTGCGTAAGTGATAGCCTGACGTTTGGCTTTGGAGTGATGTTGCCGCCGATGTTTCAGTGGGGTGGGCAGAAGTAACACTCGGACGCATCACAGAACAGTCCGTCAACTGTATACAGTCGAATTGTTTTCAGAATTCAGTGTTTCCGCAGGCTTCCTCGGTCATCCTCCGCGACAATTCGCTCCTGTATTAGGGCTAGCAATGGGTGCGGTTGACTATTTTATTTCCCGAATTTCTGGAGTAGCAAACGCATTCTCAAAACCGATGGAAATTGACGACCCCTTCCGAACATTGTTCACGAGCGCCGGCCTAAAACAGACGATGCATGTTCCGAGCTTGTGCCGCACGCTCGGATAAACGATCCCGGCAGACCCTCCCTCTAGAAGTCCTCTGGCCAAATGTTGTGATGCGCTGTAGCTGTTTGCGTCCAAACAACCTCCAAAGCGCGTGTCGTCGCGGATGTCGTGAAACGTTCCCCGAATATCGGCGAGGAAATCGACGTAAGTAAAAGTTTCCTTCTCTTGCCAGCTGATCTCCTGCAGTTCCTTGCTCTTGTGGTATGCCACTTCCAGCTCTGAGGTCTCGCGAGTGAACGCCGCGTACCACGCGCCTCGTTCCGGTCCGTTGAAGCGGCTTCCGAAGGGACTTGCATGCGTGAACGCGGCGTTGACAATATGCGAGTATGAAAGCCCAAAAACCAGTTCCCGTACCGTAATACCCGGAAGCAGACCAGCTTCTCCGACGAGGCGGTCGTTTGTAGCTCCCTCAAGTTCGAATAGTGAGTTTAGGTCCTCGGCATCATCAGTCAGCCGCGTAAGAACGCTCCCGTCCTGGTCGGTATAGCGTGAGGGGATTAAGCGATGTGTATCATCGCGAAGAACATCGGCAACGTGAGGTAGCGACCTATCGCCCGCCACGGCGAAAATCCAGAAGTTGTCGCACGCGCAACATCGCGGGCAGCCCACCTTTGATCACATAGGTAAGGGGAGTCTCCCCTTCAAACATCGGATTTTCATTCGGCAATTGAATCCAACGGTCGGCGAGCTTCTTGCTGTAAAGGATGTTTAACGCTTTGAAGATTCCGGTCAGAACGGAAATCCTCGTCAGCCGGTCCTGGTCAAGGGTGCCTCGCGCCGTTTTCTTCAATTCGTAAAAGGCACCGTTTGAGATGCCGCCCAGCAATTGTCTCGCGTCTTCATCGCGCAATTCCCAAAGCTCGCGAATTTTCAAAAACGCCTTTACCCCCGAGGGACTCAATCGCTTCAGCGCATCCTTGCTGGAAAGATCGGCTGGTTTTTCCCAGGCAATGCCTGCAGCTAGTTGATTGACGGTCACCACGACAGCCTCCTTGCGAACTCCATATATGGACGATTATACATCCATTATTGGATCAGAGCAACTTCTTCTTTATGATGGCGACGGCTCGGTAACCGCACGATGGAGGACAGGCTCTCGCGTCGGGACAATGGAGAATCTGTCTGCCTCGTTGATGCGTGCCCGGTGTCTATCGGACTTTGTGTTCGCCGAGCGCAAGTAGATTTGCGTGGTGGTGATGTCGGAGTGCCCAAGATCCTGCCGCAAGGTTTCAATGTCAACGCCGTACTGATGCCGCCGCGTGGCGTACAACACGCGAAAGGCATGGCAGGGTTTCTTCGGCTTCTTAACTGGGTAACTCGCATTGTTCGCCCTGTCGATGAGACCGTTGATGATTCGATCTAGGTGTTTGTCAACCGACTGTGCCGTCGGCGAAGGGAAAATCAATACATCATTCGGCGCGTTGCCGCGATACTTTTTGAGGCAGGCGAGCAACGTATCGCTAACGGCGATGGTCCGCTCTTCATAGTCTTTGGGCTTGAAGCCGAATTTCGGTTTGAAGCGAACCGAGACGGTCTGGTCCTCCCAATTAATGTCCATCCACTCCGCGACTGCAGCTTCGCCGATGCGGAAGCCGGTCCCGACGAGAAAGCGGGCGAGAGTTTCCTCGATGCGGTTCGCGACCTGGATCATGGCCGCGAGTTCTTGCTCCGTGTAGGTTGCATACTTTTTATTCTTGTTCCGTTTGTCCACGTTGATGGGCCAGTCCTTTTTCTGCACCCAATCTTCTCTCGCCACGTACTTGCCAATACTTCGGTCGTTGAGAAAGACCATGGTTTTGAGAAAGTAGTTGAATACTGTGGACTCGCCGATCGGCTTGCCAGTCTCTCTCGATGGACGAGTCCGCAACTCGTGAAGAAAGTCGAGCATGTCGTCGCGGCAAATCTGATCGAAATACGTTTTTTTGCAATTGGTGACGAACAGGTTCACCGCGGTGCGATACCCCAAGTAAGTCTTGCGCGATTTCTGCTTGCTGCGCTCGATGTACTCTCGCGCGGCTTCGGCGACTCTCTTACGAGGTGCCGTCATAGGGTGAACGGACTGTGGTTCCGCATGCAATGTGGCTAGGTTGTTGGCAGACTTGCCGTCCTCCATTCTGATCAGCGCAGTGTGAGCCTCGGCGACATCTTTGCCGATCTTGATTGGCGTGCGCTTGCCGCTGCTGCTCGGACGGAGGTAGTAGGTCGCTCCTTTAATCGGAATCGGACGATGATTCTTCGAGAACTGCACATTGACGAACGGAAATTTTCCGTCGCCAGCGTTGATGCGTGCGGTGAGTGTGAAATTGGCCATATGCGTTTTCCTCGCAGAGCGTGAAAGATTCATCTTTGAATGCAAGAGGAAAAAACAGAGATGGCAACAGTAGCTGGTAACAGTTAGCGGTTTTCTACGGTAAGTTATTTGGATTCTTCAATTGGTGGAGCCGATGGGATTCGAACCCACGACCTCCTCGATGCCATCGAGGCGCGCTCCCAACTGCGCCACGGCCCCACCGATGATTCAGCGATGTTAACATTCGCACGCGGCCTTCGTCCATGACAGCGCAGAGACGATGTTCCGCTCGAAATCCGCTCGTGTTTTTTGCCCCGCGCGCCAACCCGTTAACGATTGCCGCGCTTGTGTCGCGTAGCCTACAAAGTACGTTTGTTCTTGTGAATGCGGCGAATAACTTATAAAAGGGAAACACCGTCTGCCGCTTTTCGCTTCGTTCGGCGAGCTTTATATTTGCTCAAAAAATCGGGAGATATCTTGAAGAAGACTCGCGCCTCGCAAGCTGTTCCGCGCACCAACGCAGCTGGCAAAGCCGTCCAAAACCGAATTTTGCTGGCCATGTCGCCTCGCGAGTTCAAGCTCATTCAGCCGCACTTGCAATTCGTGGAGTTGGTACAACATCGCATTCTTTACGAGCCCCATGAGAAATTGAAATATATCTACTTTCCCAATCGCGGATTGATTTCTCTTGTGGTCGTGCTCAAAACCGGGAAGACCGTGGAAGCAGGAATCGTTGGCAGGGAGGGCGCTTCGGGAACCGCGCTCTCCGTTGGGCTAGACCGCAGCGCGCTGCGCGAAGTAGTACAAATTTCCGGTGAGGGCTTCCGCGTAAAAGGCCCGGCATTCCAGAAACTTTTAGCCGTGGCCCCGGACACGCGCAAAGCTTTGAATCGCTATGTAATTCTTCTGGGTATGCAGGTGTCGCAAACCGCCGCTTGTAACCGTATTCACGCAATAGAACAGCGCTTGGCGCGCTGGTTGTTGATGGCGGAAGACAGTACCGCTACACCAACGCTGCGCATCACTCACGACTTTCTGGCCACCATGCTGGGAACGGATCGCCCCAGCGTGACGCTTGCAGCCGGCTTGCTTCAGAAAGCAGGCTTGATCGAGTACGGCCGAGGCTCAGTGAGAATCACCGATCGCCCGCAACTGGAAGCCTTCGCCTGCGAGTGCTACGGGGTGATTCGCGACTACACGCGCAAATTCTGAACTAAATATTTCCGAAATATTTACAACCCGATTTTCCTCTTGATAACCGCTACAATGCGTAGCTATGGCTCGGGTGCACTTCCTCGCCAGGCGCGCTGCGCAAACCTTTCTGGCGACCCTGCTTATTTGTTTCTCTCCGACTACGCCTATTTTCGCTTGCGCATGATCCATCCAACGCCAGCCGATCCGCTGGAGACTGTCACGGCGCCCAGACTTTATGCTATTGCTGAAAAAGGGCGAAAAGTAGCCTACGAACTGGACGCTCAAAATCCCGAGCAGACGCTGGTATGTGCCCATTCATTATTTCCGCACGGTGGCTATTCGCCCTGTTGGTACTTGATACCCAAAAGCCAGAAACCCATTCCAATGTGAGCCGCCAGCGAAATTCGCACCCGTTGGCCGCGCCTGTGATCATTCACGTCGCAGGAAAATTACCATGGTATAGATGCCTAATGTGGTTCCTACCGGAACGAATGTTACCGAGAGGAACGCCGCGACTAGGGACAGCATCCGGCCGGCGCCCGCACTCGCTAGCAGCGCAATGCCAGCCAAAATCCCGAAAATTCCGCTGGCTGCCGACAGAACCAACCAGCCGCTGTAGATCAAGTGAAACGCGCTCATCAGTGAATATGGATTCGGAACACGGTTTAGTAAGGTCCCGAACATGACCGTCGCCGTTCCTGCAAAGCTCAACATCCACACCGCCACGAGCAGTCGAAAGACGCCGAAGACAATCCAGCATAAGCCCAAAGCAGAACCACGACCCTCCACACGGACTGCGCCGTCAGATGTCATTGATGGCCTCCAGGCCTTTCGCATCACGCTGCGAATGCCGCTGAACGCCTAACTTAACGAAGCCTCTCGACAGACACAAGTGTTAAGCTGGCGTTAAGCCCGATGAATTTATTTAATAGCAGGCATTTCAGGAAGGCAAGTAGACCGAAGGAAAAGAGGAGAGACGTCCCAGCCCGGTTGCTCCGATTTCTCGAAGCGTTTCGTCTATCCCCTTCTCCCTCGACTTGGCGGATGTCAATAACCGCACGCGCATATTCGCAAAATCGTCGAACTCCTTCTATACCGGGAATACTGTAAATTCAGGCAGGAATTACTTCAAAGCAACCGGCTTCAAGAAAGCCCTAGGGCGCTTGACGAATCCACCACAAAACTTTGCCAATAATTCTCCAGCTGCGATTCTTACCCACTTTTACCGCTTCGTATTCGCGGTTCTCGGACTCCAGGAGTTGCGTACCGTTCACCAGCAGGAATCGAGAAAGAATCAACCCGCTGTCCCGGTGCCAACTCACCACTATTTTTCCGCTCAACTCATTAGGATCGGTAACCGAGCGGTCCACGGCTACAATGTCTGAATCATGAATCACCGGACTCATCGATTCGCCGCGCACTCGCAGGCAGGTTGTTTCCGCCGGATGCGGGCACCAAACCGCCGGAGCCGCAATCATTTCCTGTGCGGGAACCTCCTCTAGATCCAGCACCTGATCGCCCTTTTCGCCGTGGGTCGCGGCATGCGCAGCAAGCACGGGAATGGCCACCAGTCGCGCTTTCCGCATCCCATCTCCGTTCTTTTTGTGGCTGCCGGCCGCCACTATTTCAAAATCCGGGAAACTCGATTTGTGCCGGATGCTGCGGCCTTCGGGCATAACGTTGGAAAGATCGGAAGACTTGAATCCGGCGCGTTGCCAGAACCACGACGACTCCGGTTCGCCGATCAAATTGCCGATCTGGATGTACGCCTGCGCGGGCGGCTCGTGGGTGCCGCGCTCCCATCTGGACAGCGCCATCGCGGAATAATGCAAGCGCGACGCAAAATCTGACTGGGTCAGACCCATACGGTGGCGCAATTTCAGAATTTTGCGGGCCCACTCCGGTGGTGAGGTTTTGCGTGGTCTCATCGGCAACCGCTTTATTCAGCCTGCCAACTACCATTCGTGTTAGTCTTACCATGAAGTTCTTTTGAGATACTAGAGGCCAGACCCGTCATGAACGGTGAAGATTCGAATGTTAGCATGAGTTCCGTCCCTTCCGTGTCGCTTTTTCGAGGGATTTATAACCGCGTGGCCAAGCGCCTTGGCGTCGATCCTTCTTATGTGAGCCGCGTGGCCCGCGGGGAACGCAAATCCGCGGCAGTGGAAAAGGCGTTGGCGGAAGAAGTGTGCGCGCTTCGAGAGCATCTGAACAATCACGAAAAAAACAACAATAATAATCATTCACCTGCCGCGGTAAAAAATAAAAGCAAATTCCCGCCGGGTCCCGATAAAGAAATCCAGGCCTGACCTTCCGCTCTTTTTGATGCTTGACCTGTTTGTGATGCGGGGCGGCGCTCGCAGTCGCGGCACGGAAGAAATTTTTTGCGGTCTATGGCAAATGCGCTCGGTCTCGAGCCGTTTATTTTATCAAGCGCCCGGGGTCTTTCTCCGCTTCGCTGATCCAGCCCTGCAAAACTTTCAGGTACTGTGGTTCCGGATCCAGGAAACCCACGCCTACCCCTAAATTCGGGTGGGCATAAACTATCCTGGCTTTGCTTTGGAACTCCGCCGCGTCCGCCGATATTTTCACCCGCACCGGCGTGCCCACCGGAAAGGGATTCAGCATGTCCATGTAACAGCCGTGCACACTTAGCTCGCTGACTCGCGTGGCGATGCGCACTTCTGTTTGCGGCTCAAGTAGTTCCGCGCTGGCGATAAATGTGTACCGGGGAGTGCGCCGCCGTTGTTCGTCGCTCATGGTCACCGCCTGACGTGTGAAAAACCGGTACTAACGGTCCGGCTCGGCCTCGGGAGCCATGTGCCGATTATCAAGATGGATTCGCGAAAGAAAGGTATGTGGCCCCCGATACAGAAATTCCAGCGCGACGTTGCCGCCCGCCAAGGCCAGCAGGTTGTAGTTGCCCATGCGAAATCCGTCCGATGCGTTGTATCGTCCCGGGTACCAGGTGTGCGTCGCAACCAGGGTGCCCACATAAGGCGCGACCAATGCTGGTACCGAGAAAGTGTAGTGGCCCTCTTCGCCATGTCGCGCCGCCAAGGTAGAAACCAGGGCATGTCCCAGCCGCGGGAAAAATCCTTTGCACTGGCAGCGGTAATACAGCGTGTCCTGGTGCAGCGCTCCCGACAAGGCATAGCGTGTGGTGGTGGAAATTATGTTGATGCCATAGTTGGACCCTGCTCGTTTGCCGTAGGCCTCCGCTCCGCCGCCCCATTCTGGTGGAGTACTGTCGGCTTGGTTGATGCCCGCCACGATGGCTGCGCCCATGATGGGATAGGGCCCATATCCGTCGAAAAGATAGTTTTTGAACTTGGTTTTTTCCGAGGGGCGTGAATAGACAATCTTCTTGTATCCGTGGGGATCGGTCGTTAACGCGGAATGCTCAGCTGCTGTCGCGCGGTTATCCTGCCGCGATGTCCCGGCACCCGCCGGTTCCTGCGCCGCAACTCCTCCGGGGTTACTTGCCAGCCCTGACGCTACCAAAATTCCCGCAGCTAACATCGTCGGTATCTTCATGCGTTTTTTTAGCTCCTGAATCTCGCCCGCGGCCGCACCGCTTCAGAAGACCATATCCTATCAGGTAGTAGTAACAGTTGGTTGGCCGAACGCGCGCAAGCATCAACAAGTCAGGGGAGTCCTCATAGTGTTTCCTGGAGCTCCCGTTCGCAAACAGCCCGTCCGCTGCTGGTACTAGAGCGGCCAGCATTGCGCCCGGTTCAACAAGGTGCCAGAATTGCTGCCGAGCAAGGTGACCTCTGGAAACAACCATCCGTTTTCGGTGTCTAAGATAATGGAAGGTGCTCAGGCTCGAAGTTCGTTCGAGCCGCGAAAGGCTACCGTGTCAGAGTGGGCCAGTGCGCTCCCCTGGGGCCGCGACGAGTCCGAGCTGCTCACCGAACTGCAGGCCGGTTCGGAAACGGCGTTCGACTGGTTGGTCACCTATTACCACGCCCCCGTTTACAACGTAATCCTCGGCATTCTTGGTGATCCAAGCGATGCCGCCGACGGCACCCAGGAAGTATTCCTCAAAGCCTTCCGCGGCATTCGCGGGTTCCGTCGAGGCAGCTCCCTCAAGACCTGGCTTTATCGCATCGCCATCCGTGAAGCCCTGAACCACAAGCGCTGGTTCAAGCGCCATCTCCAAAAAAATGTCTCCATTGACGCCCAATCCGAAGACGGTCATGCGCATATCGACATCGAAGATTTGTGCGCCTCGCCCTTTGAGCAACTCGCGGCTCAGGAAATGCAGCATGCCGTCAAATCTGCGTTGCAAAGCGTGCCGCACGTTTTTCGCGTGGCCGTAATTCTTCGCGATCTCGAAGGATTCAGCTACGAGGAAGTCGCTGAAATTCTGGAATGTAATATCGGCACCGTGAAGTCCCGCATTCTGCGCGGACGCCGCGCGCTGAAGCAAATCCTTGAGCCCCTGCTGTCGGACCACCAAAGCCACGCACCGGGTCTCGTGCTAACTAACGTGTGCGCTGCAGCCACCCCGCAACACGCCATTTGTAGATCCACCACGCATGGGGCCGTCAAACGAGCGCAGCCCTCGCTATTTGCCGACGGCTATTCCGCGGCGTGGCGCAGTACCGCTTCCACCGGCGCCTCTCTTGCCGGCCACGTTGGCGGGGAGGTTCCCGATGAACTGTAATTCCGTCCGCCCCAAGCTGGCTGGCTATCTCGACGATGGGCTCAGCGGTCCGTCGCGAGTAACAGAGCGTGCCCAGGTTCGTGAACATCTCGAGGCGTGTTCATTCTGCCGCGAAGAGCTGCAGCGTTTTCGCAAGCTGGGCGGGCTGCTGTCGCGCTTGCCCAAGCAGCTTCCTCCGGCTGATCTGGCCGTGCGCATTCGCGTGGCTGCCGCGCAGGCGCAGGCTTCGCAAGGCTGGCGCGCTCGTCTGCTGCAAATACAAAATCGCATCGAAATCCTGCTGGATAATGTGTTTCGGCCGGTGGCCTTGCCGGCTACCGGCGGATTTGTATCCGCCATATTTGTCTTCGTGCTGGTCTTCCAGATACTGGCGCCGGGCATCACTGTCCGCGCGGTGGAAAATGATGTGCCCATAAACCTGATGCGGCCCGCCGAATTGCTTTCGCTTTCCGGGTACCCGCCTTCCTGGGCGCCCGAGCATGATGGGGAACTGGCGCTGCCCCACGGATTGCTGATTGACGTTACTGTGGACGCTGACGGGGAGATGTCCGGTTATCAGATTCTTTCCGGCCCGCATACGGACGACACCCGTCACCAGTTGGACCAAATGCTGATGTTCTCGCGCTTTACTCCCATGCTCAGCTTTGGGCGACGTACCGCCGGCGGCCACGTGATCCTCAGTTTCAGCGCCGTGCACGTTCGCGGCTGATGCCTCGCTGTAATACCGTAAGCCCCTCTAGATCAATGGTTTTGACTACCTGACCTCGTGGTTTTTTTTGCCTGCTCACCGGGCCAGCTTTTTTTTCGCAAGCACCTGACCCTCGCAGTTTCACGGAATGCCTCCTGTTGCTGGCCCAATAGCTCAGGAGCATTTCATGCCACTTACATCGGTTTCGAGGGCTGTCCCAACGCGCACGGCCTGCAGCACGGCGGCTCGCATCCTGGCGCTCGCCACAATGGCCGCCATGGCGCTGCTCGTTATGCCCCATTCCGTGCGCGCCCAATCCAGCCAGTCAGAGGTTGTGCCTGCCGAACACGCGCTTTTTGACGCGCTCAACCGCGAGCGCACCGCGCAAGGTTTGCCCGCGCTCCATTGGGACGAGGCCCTCGCTTCTGCGGCGCGTGAACACGCCGCGCGCATGGCGCAACGCAACGTTTTGTCGCATCAACTTCCTGGCGAACCTGCCGTGCAGGATCGCGCCACTCGCGCCGGCGCGCGCTTCAGCCTGATCGCCGAAAACATTGCCGTAGCCCCCACACCTGGAACGATTCATTCGGCGTGGATGCAATCTCCTCATCACCGGGAAAATATCCTTGACCCGCAGTTGAACGGAGTGGGTATCGCGGTCATCAAAGGTGGCGACGGACTTTTTGCCGTACAGGATTTTTCGCAGTCGGTGGCGAACCTGAGTTACAGCCAACAGGAGCAGGTCATCGTCGCGAACCTGCACGCCCGAGGATTACCTGGAGCCCAGGTCACCAATGACGCCCGCAAAACCTGCGACATGGAGCACGGCTTCGCGGGCGCGCGCCCGTTGGCGGTGGTGCGATTCGAATCCGCGAATCTGAGCAAGTTACCGCAGGATCTCGAGCAAAAGTTGCGCAGCGGGAAATATCATGCCGCAACCGTGGGCGCTTGCCCGGGTGGCAGCTCCGGACCATTTACCCGCTTCAGGATTGCCGTCGTACTCTATTGATTAATTTCCGTTGCTCAGGTCCAGGGTTTTCAGCGCCGCGAAGCAATCGGCGTCCAGCGAATGCGGCACATCCACCGACATAATCTTAAAGACTTCACTTTTTGCCAGAGCGCCGCGATATGGCCGCTTCGACGATAGCGCGTCGTAAACATCCGCGATCGCGATGGCCCGCGAAGACATGGGAATTTGCGCCCCTTGCAGATTACGAAAATATCCGGAGCCGTCCAGGCGCTCGTGGTGCGAGCTGGCCACAAACGCGAGGTGCTGGAATCCGTGGATGCGTTCCAGGATTCGTTGGGTGTAATAGGGATGCAGACGCACCGTCTCCCATTCCGTGGCCGTCAGTTTTCCAGGTTTGTCGAGAATGTTGTTCGGCACGCTGAGTTTGCCGATGTCGTGCAGCAGCGCCGCGCGCCGCACTAGCCGCACTTCTTCTTCCGCAAGGCGCAGCCGCTGGCATATCGCCACCGCCACGCTGGTCACTCCCCGCGAATGCAAATGGGTATAAGGCGACTTGATGTCGATCACACTGGCGAAGGCTTCGCAAACATTGTCCAGCCCGGCTTCGTCTACATACAGCAATCCGCTCACCGGTTCCAGGCCCATGACTTCTTCGCGTACGCGATCCTCTTGAATAATCTTCCACAATTCCTGGTCATTCTCAAGCGCTGCTGCGGCCCGTACCACTTCCGGGTCGAACCACGTTCCGCTGCGATCGCGCAGCACCTGAAACGCGTCATGTACGCCGTTCAAGGTCACAAACACTTCCAGCGTCTGGCACAAATTCATAATTCGCGACAACAACGGAATGTCCGCGGCTTTGCGGCCCTCAGGAAATCCCTTCCCGTTCCAGTGCTCGTCCAGGCTGTAAATCGCCGATGACATGGCCTCCGAGAAGGCAATTCTTCGCGCGATTTGCGCGCCGCGATCGCAACGCATCCCGATCAGCTCGCGTGTCTGCGCGTCGCGGCTGGTGGCCACGCTGGCAATCGCAAACACCCGCTCCAGTCGCGAGCGCCCGGGCATCACGTTGCGCAACAGGTATTCGAGCCCTTCAAAACTCACGCGCGTCCAGTCCGTGGATTTGATCTCCTGTTTGGCTTTGCGTTCGTCGCCGCCCAGGATTTCGTACATGCGTGCGGCGTTGCTGCTGCAACCGGTATCCTTCAACAGCGTCGCGTAATACAGATCTGACTTCTGCTCGACGGTAAGCTGCAGAATTTCCGCAAGCCGCGTGGCCAGCAAGCAGCATTTCACCGCGTGGCCCATGGGTTGTCCTTCGGTTAAATCCAGGGCGTAAGAAAGCGCGGAAATCAGGTCCGACATGCGGAGCTGTGTGGGCGAAGATACCGTAGCGGTTTCGGCAAGCAACATTTGGGGAACTCTCAGTATAAAAGGCCCGCCTCTGGAGATTCGCGTTCTTGAAGTCCCTCGGTGTGCTTAGAGGAAACACAGCTGATGCTGAAAGCCGCCGGGTCGTGAAGAAAGCATTGTTTCTGGATTCCAGACGAAATACACTAGGCTTCGCCATGCGCCACTATTACTGGTTTCGATTTAATGGGCCACCCAACTAGGAGCGAGGGGCGTTTTCTCTGGCAAGCATCCACAAGAGATTTGGCCCACTCGCAAGAGTGGGTTTTTTGTTTTAAGCGGCAGGTTGCGAAGCCGGCGGTTAACGCCTGCGAAAGGGCATTCTCGTGATTATTTCCATGAAGCTGCATTCCACCCGGGAGGAAGTCGACGAAGTACGCAAGCAGGTGGAGCACTTTGGCTACAAGGTGCACTCCATCGAGGGTGAGGAGCGCGTGGTCATCGGTGTGGTGGGCATCGGCGATGTAACTGCCTGCCTGGAGTCCGTGGAAGCCATGCCACAGGTCGAAAAGGTGGTGCCCATTTCGGCCCCCTACAAGTTCGTCAGCAAGGAATTTCGCAAAGGTAAAACGCGTATAAGCATTAACGGCTCGGAAATTGGCGGCGACGACTTCATGGTGATGGCTGGCCCATGCTCGGTGGAGTCGGAAAAGCAAATCATGCAGGCCGCCGAAGGTGTGGCCCAGGCGGGCGCGAAAATGTTGCGTGGCGGCGCTTTCAAGCCCCGCACCTCGCCGTACGATTTTCAAGGCATGGAAGAAGAGGGATTGAAGCTATTGCAGAAAGCCCGCGAACAAACCGGGCTGGCCATCATCACCGAAGTCATGAGCGACCGCGACGTTGACCTGATCGCTCAATATGCTGACGTGATGCAAGTCGGCGCGCGCAACATGCAGAATTTTATTCTGTTGAAAGCCCTCGGAAAATGCCGCCGTCCGGTGCTCCTCAAGCGCGGCTTGAGCAGCACCATCAAAGAGTTGCTGATGTCTGCCGAATACATCGTCGCTCACGGCAACCCCGACGTAATTTTGTGCGAGCGCGGCATCCGCACCTTTGAGACCGCGACCCGCAATACCTGCGATATCGCCGCCATTCCGGTGCTGAATGAACTGACCCATTTGCCGGTGATTCTCGATCCCAGCCATGCCACCGGAAAGCGCAGCCTGGTCCCGGCATTATCGCGCGCAGGGGTAGCCATCGGCGCCGATGGTTTAATCGTGGAGGTGCATCCGGCGCCAGAAAAAGCCATCAGCGATGGTGCGCAGTCGCTGGACCTGGCGCAGTTTCGCAAAATGATGCTCGACCTCCGTCCCTACATGGAGTTGTGGCAGGCGGCGAGGCAATCCGAGTCGGGATCCAGCGTCGCGTTGGCCTGACAGATTGCCGCCTGTCGCCAAATTAAAGCGGACGTGCCTGTCACTGGTGCAGTTTTAGAACGCGCATCAGCGTAGCCTGCAACTTCTGGCACTCCGCCTGGCGCTCGTGCTCGTCCTTGGTGCGGTCGTTAAGTGCCTCTTTCAATAAAATCAGGTTGCGGCGAAATTCCAGTTGCGCCAGCACCAGGCGGCTTAACGCTTTCAGCGCATCTTTCTGTTCCGGCTCCAACTCCCGCGGCTTCTGGTCGATCACGCACAAAGTGCCCAGCGCGTAGCCATCCTCGTCGATTAAAGGCGCGCCGGCATAGAAACGTATGTGCGGCTCCGACACCACTAGCGGATTATTCCGGAATCTTTCGTCCTGCAGCGCATCCGGAACGATGAATACGTCATTTTGCAAAATGGCCGTCGAGCAAAACGCCACATCCCGGGTGGTCTCCGAAACCGACAGGCCCAACCGCGACTTGAACCACTGCCGTTGCTCATCGATCAGCGAGATCAGCGCGATAGGAGTTTTGCAAACGCAGGAGGCCAGCAGCGTGAGGTCGTCGAAAGCGGCCTCCGGGTCGGTGTCCAGAATCGCGTACTTTTCCAGCGCCCCGAGCCGCTCTTCTTCGTTCTTCGGTTTTGTCAGTTCCATATTCGCCTCCGCTATCCCCACGCGGTCGTTCTGGACCGGCCCACCGGCGGCAAGTTTACTCCAATGCCGAGGAAATGCCTCCTCGCAATTCCCGTGAGCGCCGGTCTGGAATTATCTGTGGCTGGAGACCATACTGCGACCCCCCCGGGTGGTGCTCTAATTTTGTGTTAGAGCATCACCACCGCCCGGGCTTCCTTGACGTAGGCGATGCCCGACGATAAATTGAGAACGTGGACTCTTCAGGAAACAAAAGCGGCATGCCAAGTCTGAACGCCGCGATTTTCGTCTGCGCCCTCGCGCTGGCCGGTACCGCTTCGATTCTCGCCCAATCGAGCGCGCCAGCACCCGCAATCGCACAGCAACAGCCGCAACGCCAGGCAGCGCCGGCCACCAGCGTCAGCGTCGACGCCAGCGAACCGATGTTCACCACCATGTGCGCACTCATGGCTTCCGGCTTCGAAGCGGAGATGAACGCGCAAAACTGGTCTGATCTCCGCAAGCAATTGCGTGATCGCCTGCAGCATCAGCAAGGGCCCGCGGTTGACGCCATCCGCGAGTATTATAAGCAGCACGACTCCGCCGATCCTGGCGCTGCGCTTTCGCGCTATCTGTGGTTCGGACTGGTAGCTGGTCCCGCCCCGGCGTTCAAGCCCACCATGCGGCGCGAAGATCTTCCCCCGGAAGTATTGGCGCTCGAAGGATTCAGCGAACTGCTCGCGAAATATTATCAGGAACAAAATATCGGCCAGCTGTGGCGCCAGATGCAGCCGGCTTACAACCGCGAAATCGAGCGGATGCACGAGGCGGTATCGCGGATCGTGTTTGTATCCGCTGGCTACCTGCGGGCTATGGCGCGCCCGTCAGACCCCCGCACCTTCACCATCATCGTGGAACCTCTCGTGGGACGCATCACCAACGTGCGAAATTTTGGCGACCACTACGCCATTGTCCTGAGCGGCGCGGATAACGTTCCCGTGGATGTGGTGCGCCATGCGTACCTGCACTTTCTACTGGATCCGTTGCCGTTGCGCTACTCCCACGTGGTGGCCGTCAAAAAGCCTCTGTTCGAAAAAGCTGCCCGCGCGCCCCGACTGCCGCCCGACCTCAAAGACGATTTTCCTTCCTATTTTGCGGAATGCACGGTGCGCGCCGTGGAACTTAAACTCAAGCGTATGTCTCCCGGTGAACGCGATGCCGCACTCGAGCGCCATGACGCCGACGGTTACATCCTGGTGCGTCCGCTTTTCGCCGCGTTGCCCAGGTTCGAAGGCTCTGAGCCGGCCATGGATTTATTCTTTCCGGACCTGGTGCGTTCTGTCGACGTCAGTGCTGAACTGAAGCGGGTAAACACGTTGCAATTCGCGGCCGCCGATCGCCAGCAAAAATCCGGAGACCTGGCTAACGAAGAGGTGGCTCGCCGCCGCGCCGTTGCGGAGTTGCCGAACACCGTCCCGAATGATGCCGAGGCCATAGCCGCACTGACCGAAGGCGAGCGTCGCATCGCCGAGAAAAACGCCCGCGCTGCCGAAGCGTCATTTCAAAAAGTGGTGGCTAAATATCCTGATCAGCCTCGCGCCTGGTTCGGATTGGGCCTGGTTGCCATGTTGGATCACGACGGTCCCCGCGCGAAGCTAGTCTTTGCCCGTCTAACCACCGGACAACACGCGGCAACCGCCGACCCGATGGTTTTGACCTGGTCGCATATCTATCTGGCGCGCATCTACGACGGCGAAGGACAGGCCCGCGAAGCCCAAACGGAATATCAGGCGGCATTAACGGTGCCGGGTGCACCTGAGCAGGCTCGCCACGCTGCGCAAAAAGGATTGGCCGATACAACCAGCGAAAAACCCGCCGAACGGCCATGAGGAGCAGTTCGCAAGTTCATTTGCATAACAAACACCATAGAGTGTGAGCCCGCGCACCCCGCGGTGAATTCAAGAGGAGAAATATCAATGATGGCAAAGCGCAACTTAATCGTATCAACGGGCGTGCTGGTAACCTTGACGCTGATGGTAGCCGCAGCAGTCGCGGCACAGAACCCTCCCGCCACTACTCAGAATCCTCCGCCTGCTGCGACCCAGGACAAAACAAAAGCTCCGGCGAGCAACACCCTCACGCTAGACGATCCTAACGCGGCGGCCGCCAATCCGGAAGAAGATGCCGCCTACAAAGCCGTTTCGGATATACCCTCCACAGAGCTTCCCAAGCGTACCCAGGCGGGCGAAGCTTTTCTGCAAAAGTATCCCAACAGCCGATATCGCCCCTCGGTATACTCCATTCTGGTCATGTCTTATCTGCAAAACGGTCAGCTAGACAAAATGGAGGAGGTTGCCGACAAGGAGATCGCGCTGAATCCCGATGACGTGCAAGTTATGGCCGTTGTCGCCCAAACCTTGCCGCGGGCCATGAACTCAAAAACGCCGAATCCGGACAAGCAGCTGGCCAAAGCGGAGCAGTATTCCAAGAAGGCGATCGAGCTGACTCCTACTTTGCCCAAGCCTGTCACCCTCACCGACGAAAACTTTGCGGCGGCGAAGAAGCAAACCCTCGCAATGGCCCACAGCGGCTTGGGATTGGTGTACATCCGGCGCGGACAATTCTCGGAAGCCATACCCGAGCTTAACCAATCTGTCACACTGGATCCCACTCCGGATCCCGTGAACTATTACCTCCTCGGAATGGCCAACGCCAAAGCGTCGCACTTTGATGATTCCGCTGCCGCGTACATTAAATGCGCCGCCATCGTCGGCACCATGCAGGAAACCTGCAAGAAAGGTGCGGAAGAAGCCAAAAAACTTGCTGGCACCCAACTCAGCGCACCAAAGTAAACAGCCTGTCTATTTCGCCAGGCCACCTTGCACTCGATTCGGCGCGCCATGACTCCGGCGGACGACGCCCTGCTCGAACAGCGCCTGGGCCACAAGTTTGCCAGGCTGGAACTGCTGCGCGACGCACTCACGCACAGTTCCGCGGTACCCGAGATACGCGCTAGCTTCGGTGAATCCGCCGTTATTCGTGCCACGGTAAACAATGAGCGGCTGGAATTTCTCGGCGACGCCGTCCTGGAGTTGCTCACCAGCGAATATCTGCTGGGTTCTTTTCCGGATTGGACCGAGGGCCAGTTGTCCAAGAGCCGCGCCCGGCTGGTGAACGCCCATTCACTGGAAGCTGCCGCACGTCGCCTGCAACTTGGCGAGCACCTGCGGCTGGGCCGCGGTGAGGAAAAAACCGGCGGCCGCGAAAAGCAGACTCTCCTGGCCGATGCCTTTGAAGCTGTACTGGCCGCCATATATCTTGATGCCGGCCTCGCTGCCGTTCGCGGAGTGGTGCACCGCACTTTATTTGAGCAGGCCTTTGAAGACGGCGGCGAAAACATGGACGCTTCCGATCGCAAATCCGCGCTGCAAGAGCTCCTGCAATCGCGCGGGCAAGTCCCCGCTGAATATCGCGTAGTGGCCGAAACCGGCCCGGACCATCAGAAAACCTTTGCCATTGAGGTATGGATTAGCGGCGCCCGTGTTGCCGGCGCCGAAGGCGGCACTAAAAAAGAAGCCGAGCAACGCGCGGCTCGCCAGGCTCTGGCACTTTTGGAACTTGCGCCAGACCCGCCCTTCCTGAAACAGTGATACCCCGGCCGAAGCGAATGTTTGTGATTGCCTGACCAATCTTACGAGAGGCTGAAACCCGATGGCGGAGTACACTGAGATCCCAGCCGAAACCGTGCCGCTTCCTGCAAGCGGGCCCTCCCAAATTCACGCCTCGCGGCGTCATCTCACACCCTATCGGGATCAGACCACTTTTTCGGAATATCTGGAATCCCTGCTGGTCACGGTAATTCTCGCGCTGTTCGGCACTAGTTTCGTGGTGCAGGCCTTCAAGATTCCCTCGGCTTCCATGGAAAGCACGCTGCTGATTGGCGATCACCTGCTGGTGAATAAATTCATCTTTGGTGGCAATGGCGCCTGGTACGAAAAAATTCTGCCCTACCGGGCTATCAAACGCGGCGACATTATTGTCTTCAAGTATCCCTTTCTCGATCACCCGCATTACGTGAAGCGCGTGATAGGCTTGCCGGGCGATCATCTGAAATTGGTGGACCAGCAGGTGTATATCAATGGAGTCGCGCTGGACGAACCTTATGTGCTTCATGATGCCACGGTGCCGTACGACCCTTTCAATTATTCGTTTCCCCCTTTGCGCGACCACATGATTCCCCTCAACGTGTTGAATGAGTGGCGTCCGGAGTTGCGCAAATATGTGCAAGGCGACGAGATGGTCGTGCCTCCCGGCAAGTATTTCGCCATGGGCGACAATCGCGATCACAGCCAGGACAGCCGCTACTGGGGTTTCGTCGACCGCGAAGCCATTATGGGCCACCCGTTTTTGATCTACTGGTCCGTGGATACCACGTACGCGGGGGACACCACGTTTTGGCAGCGGCTCGTTGGAATTTTCGACACCCTTACGCACCTGCCGGCGCGCACCCGCTGGCACAGAATGTTTCACACCGTGCATTGAGGGGTGCCAGCCGGATCGCTTTTAGTTTTCAGCCGGCAACAAATCCCCCGCTCGCCCGATGAACCGCTTGGAGATTGCGCCCCTACCCATTTGCGGCCTGGTCTGCGAAACTTTCGAACGGCATGAGCAACCTGCGCAACTCCTGGAAACTGGGTGTCTTTGTAGCCGTTCTGCTGGTCGCGGCGCAGGTATGCCTGTCTCTCGCGGTGCGCACCCATCGCGTTCACAATTATCTCGGCGCACGGCTGGAAAGCGCTTTCGGACGTCCGGTGCATGTAAAACATTTCAATCTGGAAATTCTGCCCAGCCCTCGCATTTACGCCACTGGAGTGACTGTCGGCGAAGATCCGGCCTTCGGCTACGAATACTTTTTGCGCGCGGAGCATCTCACCGCGGGCCTGCGCTGGTCTGGTTTCCTGCGTGGCCGCTTTGAATTTGGCACCTTATCGCTAGGTCAACCGAGCCTGACTTTAGTGAGAAGTCGCGAAGGCCGCTGGAACCTGGAAGATTGGCTCCCTCCTGCGCAAAAAAGTCTTGCAACCCCTTCCATTGTCTATGGCCCGGGCCGGCCGCCCGCCATCGCTAACCACCTGCAAAAAATTGAGTTCGATGAAGGCCGTATCGATTTCAAGAGCGGCGATGTGAAGCAACCGTTTGCCCTCACGGCCGTCGCGGGAACCGTCGAGCAAATCTCAACCGGGCGCTGGCAACTGCAATTGGAGGCGCAGCCGTGGCGCAGTGGCGTCGCCCTGCAGTCCACGGGAACCGTACAAGTTCGCGGCGACATTGCCGGCACCTCCGCGCGCTTGCAGCCCGCCTCGTTGACCGTGCGTTGGGATAAAGTCTCGCTGGCGGATTTGTTTCGCCTCTTGCGTGGCCGCGATTATGGAGTGCGAGGCACCTTCGCACTGGAAGCCACCGCGAAGAGTGGCGCTCCCATCACTGTTGCCAGAACAGCCGAAACAGGCGCAATTTCTGCGGACGTGCCGTATGCCCCTGGAGACTGGTCATTCTCATTGCGCGCCTCCGCTAACCAGATGCATCGTTGGGATCTCACCGAGCGCACGGACAATCCTGATTTGACCGCGCGGGTGCAGGGCCGTGTAAACGTGGGACTCCAGAAACTTAGCGCGGAATCCATTTTGGTCGAATCACCATCCTCAAATTTACACGGGACCGCGCAGTTCAGCAGTGCCGCCATCCCTGCAATGCAAGTCAGATTTGACACCGTCGCCGTTCAGGCCTCCGACGTGCTCTCGTGGTACCGCGCGTTTCGTCCTGGTGTCGCCGAAGGCATCAGCGTTGAGGAATTTTTCAGCGGCGCGGTTGCTTTAGAGGGCTGGCCGGTAAAGTTCCAGCAGGTGGATCTTTCCACGCCGGGCGGCATCGTCCGTGTGAAAGGTGTCGAGAACCTTTTGAAAATTGGCCCCATTCATGCCGTTCTCGACCAGGAACGGCTGGTGGCTGAGCCCGTTCAAATGGTGATGACAGGAGCCGCCTCCACTGCGCGGCCGCCAACTAGCATCTCCAAAATCGCCAAGCGGCATGCGCCCGGCGAAAGCGTTGGTGAAGTGAGCCTGGCGTTCCTGCATGATTTTTCCGCACGCGCTGGCCGTCTCGGCATCCATGGGAGAGTGGATAATGCCGGCAGCTTTCTGAAAATCGCTTCCGCGTTCGGAAACACTTTGAACCACGGCTGGGACCTGACCGGTCCCGCGCGCGCCGATCTCCGCCGCGAGTGGTCCGCGGGATCTCCCAGCGTGTGGAACGGAGCCGCGGAGGTGAACGATGCCCAACTGGCCGCGGCAGGTTTGAATCAACCGCTTCAGTTGCAGCATGCCCGGCTGGAATGGCGCAACGGGAAGCGCGCGGCTCAGGTCGTCCAGGCGCAAGCCTTCGGTGCGAATTGGTCCGGTGAAATACTCGAATATCCTTCGGATACTGTACCGGGCGAAGCTGCTACGTGGAATGTTCAGCTGCACGCCGATCGTCTGGATGCCACTGAACTGGACCGCTGGGTGGGTCCGCGCGCGCGGCCAGGTTGGCTGCAAAGGCTCCTGCCCTCGCTCCTGGGCGTCGCGGCGGCGCAAACCGGGCCCGCCAGCGAACTGGTTCGGCGTTTGAAAGTTTCCGGGGAAGTGCAGGTGGATGAATTCACTATTGAGAAACTTTCCTTGCAGCAATTGCACGTTCGCGGCAGTCTTCAGGATCTGCGCTTACAGGTTTCTGAGGGTCGCGCGCTGTGCGCCGGTGGAAATGTTCGCGCGACGATGTTGGCAAAATTTTTGCCCCGCCCCGTCTATGACCTCCGAGCGGAACTCGACCGCGTGAACCTCTCGCAACTTCCCATCGATCCCGCGGCTACCGATCGCCTCGGTGGAGTCGCGTCCGGAACTTTGCATTTGAAAACTGCCGGTGTGGGCCGCGACGAGCTTTTGCAAAAGTTAACGGCTACCGGTCAGGTGCAGTTGGCCAATCTTGAGTTTCGCGGCTGGGACTTGAATGCCAGTGTGGCCGACGGCGAAGCCCATCGCGGAATTTCCCGTTGGGCCTCCGGCGAAGCAGCTTTCACGGTGCTGGATCGCCATGTGATCTTGGACGACGTCCGGCTCGATGGCGGTGCGCGGACCACTGTGCTGAACGGCACGGTCAGCTTCGCGCGCGACGCCGATCTTTCTGTCGAATCGAGCCCCGGCAGGCGCGCCCTTCGCAGCACCGCGGCGCCCGGCCATATTTTGAAAATCGTTGGGCCGCTGGACGGGCCCCGTATCTCGCGAGAGAAAAGTACGTCGCGACAGCCTGCCGGCTGAAGCCGCTTTGCATTCGAGCCAAAGTGACAACGGGCGCAACGAAATACGGTAATGTGTGTGGTCACGAACTTAGATTTAACCGGAGTGTGTCAATGCCTCGGCTTATTTTGTCAGTGGTTCTCGCCACTGTCTTTCTTTTCGCCCCTTGTTCTGGTTCCGCGCCCAGCGCCTTCACCATTGAGCAAGTCTTGAGCGCTCCATTTCCTGACAGTCTCACAACTTCCAAAACCGGCGGCCGCCTGGCGTGGACTTTCGATCAACAGGGGCGCCGCAGTATCTGGGGGGCGGAAGCTCCCGTATTCGCTGCTCGCCAGTTGACCAGCTACACTGTGGACGATGGCCAGGCGCTGTCGGAGTTGCGGTTTTCCCCGGATGCCAACACGCTGGTTTATGTGCGTGGAGAGGGAAAAAACAGCGCGGGCCAATCTCCAAATCCTGCCAGCAATCCCGCGGGTGTCGAGCAGTCGGTGTGGTCCGTCGCCTGGCCCGGCGGTGAGCCGCGGAAGTTGGACGCCGGGCAATCGCCTCAGCTCTCTGCGCAAGGCGTCGTCGCTTACATAAAAAACAACGAGCTATGGCTTGCAAAATTGGGCGCTTCCGAAAAACCGCGGCAAATTGTCGTGCGCGGGCATAGCGCCGATCCGCAATGGTCGCCGGACGGCAAAAAACTCGCGTTTGTCTCTTCGCGCAACGATCACGCCTTCATCGGCATCTACGATTCCGCGGATGAGTCCATAAAATTTTTATCTCCCTCTGTCGATACCGATCAGACTCCGCGTTGGTCGCCGAACGGCGAGCAAATCGCCTTTGTTCGTCTCCCGGCGAGCCCGCGCGATAAGCCTGAGGGTTTTTTCATCGCTCCCGACCGGCCGGAACCCTGGGCCATCTGGATCGCCGACGTTGCCGCTTCATCCTCGCGCGAAGTCTGGCATAGCGGAAAAGAAATGTCCGACTCCTTCCCGGAAAACGCCGAAGGCACGGGCGGTGGTGTGATCAATTGGGCTGCCGGTGGGCGCCTGCTGGTGGCCAGTGAAAAAGATGGCTGGCAACATCTCTATTCGCTTTCCTTCGGGAGTAAAAATTTAACTCTTCTCACTCCTGGGAATTGTGAAGTGGAACACTGGACTCTGACACCCGACAGGCAGACGGTTATTTTCAATTCGAATTGCGGCCCGGCCAAAGAGGACATCGACCGCCGCCATCTTTTCAGCGTAAACGTCGCCGGCGGCCAGGAACCTGCGCGCCTGACGAGTGGCCAGGGCATTGAGTGGAGCCCAACGGTCCTCGGCGACGGCCAGACCATCGCCTACTTCGGTTCCGACGCCAAACATCCCGGGCGGCCATTCATTTCCAGCATCACCCCGGGTTCCGTTCCGCGATTACTGGAATCCGGCGCCTGGCCGAAAGAATTTCCCGCCGACCGCCTCGTAGTTCCGCAACAGGCAATTTTCCGCGCCGCTGACGGCCTGGAAATTCACGCGCAATTATTTCTGCCCTCGGATCTCAAATCCGCCGAAAAACGGCCGGCGTTAATTTTTCTACACGGCGGCCCCATGCGCCAGATGCTGCTCGGCTGGCACTACATGTACTACTACTCCAATTCCTATGCCATGAACCAGTATCTGACCAGTCGCGGATACGTTGTGCTGGCCCTGAATTATCGCAGCGGCATCGGCTATGGACACGCGTTTTATGCCGCGGCCGGTCGAGCCGCGCGCGGCGCGACGGAATACCAGGACGTGGTAGCCGCCGCAAAATATCTGGCCGCTCGTAACGATGTTGACCCTAAACGGATTGGTCTTTGGGGCGGCAGTTATGGCGGCTATCTCACCGCCCTCGGCTTGGGCCGCAACTCCGATATCTTTGCCGCAGGCGTGGACCTGCACGGCGTGCACGACTGGCCCACCGACAATTGGGATGGTAAGAACATTCCCGCCGAGCTCACCAGGCTGGCCCACACTTCTTCGCCCGTTACCGCGGTGGATACCTGGCGCTCGCCGGTGCTATTTATCCACGGCGATGATGATCGCAACGTATTTTTCACCCAGACCGTGGATTTAGTCGCGCGCCTGCGCGCCAAAAACGTGGAAGTCCAACAACTGATCTTCCCCGATGAAGTGCACGATTTTCTTCTGCATCGTGACTGGCTCGCCGCCTACCATGCCACTAGTGATTTCTTTGACCATCATTTCGATGGCCCACGGAAGTGATTCACTGAAAGTAAGAATGGCCAGGGCGAAACAATTCAGGCGGCCATTATTTCCGTTCATCGCTGCACTAACTGTACAAATTGCTCTCGGCCCTTCATCGTCTCCCACTCCCGCGACAACGGACCGTGTCTCGCTCTTCCCCAAGCTCCACGCCCGCGACAATTTGACCTACCTGCTGCAATATCGCGTTCAGAAAAATGTCAAAGCCGAAAGCCGCGTAGTCACGCCATCAGCTCCACAGGATGCCCGCACCGACGCCCAATGGATTTTGCACCTCGAAGTCCTTGACGTTCGACCGCAGGGCGACCGTGCCGCCATCCATGCACGTGCGCAATTTCAAAGCGTCGATTCCGCAACATCTGTAAAACCGCCTGCCACCGGCCAGGCTGTCTCGGCCGCGCCGTCGCTTGGCCAGGATTCAAAAGTTGTCGAGTTCACCATTCTTCCCGATGGTCACGCCCAGTCCGTCACCGGTCTCGATGCGCTTTTCCCCGAACAACGCGAAGCGTGGCAGCAGTGGCTTCGCCAGTTCGCCATTGCCGCCGTTTTCCCGCTGGGTGGAGTCAAGCGCGGGCAAACCTGGAAATCTACCGAGCCCGAGCAAGCCCCATCACCCATCGACAGGCTCCAATGGGAAAAAACCGTCACCTACGTTCGCGACGAGCCTTGCTCACCCGCTCCATTCGGAGAAACGAGTTCGGTCAACGCGCAAGAGTCGCCGGCGGACACCTGTGCAGTGATTCTCACCAAAGCCACGCTAAAGCAAAAATCTCCGCCGAAAGACACCACTCCCGCGGACTACAAGCTCCACGAACTGCGCACCACCGGAACGGCCACGGGTGCCAACGAAACCATCTCTTACATCGCATTACGAACCGGCCTGATCACGCGCGTTACCGAAGACGCTAAACAATTCATGGACGTCATCATCGCCAAAACTGACGGCACCAACCAGGTCCACTACAACGTTGACGCCATCAGCCACACAGAAGTATTGCTGTTGGCGATTCCGCCTGTCACGACTCGCACGTTTCCGAAGCCCTGACACGCCGCTGAAATCATTTTCTCGCTGGCGTATAATGGAAGATTCGGCGCCCACCTGAAAATTTACAGGCGCCCGCAGTAGATACGCACATGTCTCGATTCGACCACTCAAAGGACTCCATGAAGTTCAAACTTCGCAGCAATTACCAGCCGCGCGGTGACCAACCCGAAGCCATCGACCAGCTATTTCGCGGCCTGGAAGCCGGCGACAAAGAACAAGTGCTCCTCGGCGTCACCGGCTCCGGCAAAACTTTCACCATGGCCAAGCTCATTGAAGCCGCCAATCGCCCGGCGCTGGTACTGGCGCATAACAAAACGCTGGCGGCACAGCTTTATCACGAGTTCAAAAGTTTTTTCCCGGAAAACGCGGTCGAATATTTCGTCAGTTACTACGATTTTTACCAGCCTGAAGCCTACGTGCCCTCCGCCGATATCTACATCGACAAAGAAGCCACCATCAACGACGAGCTCGACAAGTTGCGCATGAGCGCCACCCGCTCGCTCTTCGAACGCACTGACGTTATCGTCGTCGCTTCCGTTTCCTGCATTTACGGCATCGGCTCGCCGGAAGCCTATTACGGCCAGATCGTGATGCTCGAAAAAGGCCAGCAAATTTCTCGCGAAGCCATGCTGCACCGCTTCGTGGATATTCAGTACGAGCGCTCCGAGGATTTGCGCCGCGGCACTTTTCGCGTGCGCGGCGACACCATCGAAATTTATCCGCCTTATCAGGACCAGGGCTATCGCATCGAAATGTGGGGCCAGCAGATTGAAGTGTTGCGCCAGATCGATCCTTTAACTGGCGAAGTCCGCACTGGTCACGAGGATTTGTCGCGCGTCTCCATCTACCCTAAAACGCACTATGTCGTTCCGCAGGATCAAAAAGAACGCGCCATTCAAAGCATCTACGCCGAGCTGGAATGGTGGAAAAGGGAACTGGAGAAGCAGGGCAAATTTGTGGAAGCCCAGCGCGTAACGCAACGCACCCTCTTCGATATAGAAATGATGCGTACCGTCGGCTATTGCCACGGCATCGAGAATTATTCGCGCCACTTGAGCGGCCGCTTGCCCGGGGAAGCGCCCCCTACGCTGCTCGACTACGTCCCAAAGGATTTTTTAATGTTCATCGACGAATCGCACCAGACCGTCAGCCAGGTTCGCGGCATGTTTAATGGCGACCGCGCGCGCAAACAAACGTTGGTGGACTATGGTTTCCGCATGCCCAGCGCGCTCGACAATCGCCCGCTCACATTCGAAGAGTTCGAGCATCGCCTCAATCAGGTGGTCTACGTTTCCGCCACGCCCGGCCCTTATGAACTCACCAAGTCCGGCGGAGTCGTCGTTGAGCAGGTGATTCGTCCTACCGGCCTGGTGGACCCGCAAATCGAAGTCCGCCCAGTCAAGGGCCAGGTCGACGACCTCCTCGAAGAAATTCGTGTCCGCGCCGAGCGCAACGAGCGCGTGCTGGTCACCACGCTCACCAAGCGCATGGCCGAGGATTTATCCGAATACTTCGCCGAAATCGGCGTGCGCTGCCGCTACCTCCACGCCGAAGTCGAAACCCTCGATCGCATCCGCATTCTCCGCGATTTGCGCCGCGGCGAATTTGACGTTTTGATCGGCATCAACCTGCTGCGCGAAGGCCTGGACTTGCCCGAAGTTTCACTCGTCGCCGTCCTCGATGCCGACAAAGAAGGCTATCTCCGCAGCGCCACCTCGTTGATTCAAACCATCGGCCGTTGTGCCCGTCACATCGAAGGGCGCGCCATTCTCTACGCCGACCGCCGCACCGGCTCCATGGAGCAGGCCATCAGCGAAACCAATCGCCGCCGCGAAAAGCAGGTCGCCTACAACACCGAAAACAACATCACTCCTATGTCCATTATCAAAGCCGTGGATATGGATCTCGCCCGCATCGTGGAAGCCGACTACGTTTCCATCCCGCTCGACGACGTAGTCCTCGACGCCGCCACCGCCAACATTAAGACCGGCGATCAGCTCAACGAAATGTTAAAGCAGCTGGAAATCCAAATGCGTGAAGCCGCCAAGAAGTTCGAATTCGAAAAGGCCGCGCAGCTGCGTGATCGTATCCGCACCCTCAAGCAAAAAGATCTTGCCACCTTGGTCAACATTGAACTGCCCGCGCCGGCCGAACAAAACGGCTAGCTCGTTGTTTGATCCCAAGCCGTTCGCGCCAAACTCACACAGCGCCGCGTTTTAATTCCTCTAGCGGATAAAACGTGTCGCGCCAGATAATCCCGCCTTGCTTTATCGTAACTACCGTCGACCGCAACAGCATATAGCTGAACAAAACCGCCCCAATAGGTAACGTGAAACAATACGCCGGCGAAGCGCGCAGCACCACGTCAACTCCGGCGTGCAGGCACAACGCCATCACCGTGGCGATCGCCGCCAAAATCCTCAGCCAGCCGTGGCCAAACACCACGCCCGCAAAAGGCAAAACGTTAGTCAGCAACAGCGCGCCGATGGCCACAACCACTCTCAGAACACTAAAGCCCGCCCCGGCGAAAAAATTCTTGGTCACGCCATTAATCAAGTTGCGCAACCCGGCGTGCCAGCGCACCACCACAAAACCCTGCGCGACCCCGACGCCGGAGCGAAATCCCGCCTGCTTCACAATTTTTCCCAGTTTCATATCGTCCACCACTTCCATTGCCAGCCGTTCATGCGTGCCGCTAGCCTTGTATGCCGAGCGCTTCAGCATTTGAAACGCTCCTACTCCCACATATGTTTTTGATCTGGGATTAATGACGCCAGTCGGGTTCGTCGCCATCAGAAACGTCATGCCGAAAAAAGTGAGAAGTACGGTTTCCCAGAAGCCCACCATTTCCACGTCTCCGTAAAGCGAAAGGTGATCCAGCTTTCGCTCTGCCACCAGCGCCATCGCGCGTCGCGGCACGTCAGGTTTAAATCGCACATCCGCGTCCGTGAATAGCAACCACTCCCCGGTTGACGCTTCATACGCCTTTTGCAACGCGTGCGGCTTGCCAAGCCAACCGGCGGGAAGTTCGGTGACGTGAATGGCCCGAAACCGCGCGTGGGTGGCCGCAAATTCGTCAAGAATCCGCCCGGTAGCATCCCTGGAACGGTCGTCGACTCCAATAATTTCCAACTCGGGATAATCCAGGTCGGCAAGTGTGGCCAGCGCGGCGGGAAGTTTCTCTTCTTCATCGCGCGCCGCAAACAGCAGCGAAATTCGCGGCGTAACCTGCTCAGGGGAAGTATCGAAATCTTTGAGCCAGGGGAGTTTTAGTGAGCCGTAGAAGGCGCGCAGGCTGACGAAAATCCAAAAAACCGCCACGCTTCCGAAAATTATGATCGCAAATACATGCATGGATTAGTGTCGGAAGCGGCCCTCGGGGTATCCTAGCATGACATGCGTGGTGCTCTGGCGATCATAGGTGCGGGCCGCGTCGGCCGCGCTCTTGGAAGGCGTCTGCACGAGTTGGGTTGGAAGATCGGGGCCGTGGTCACCCGCAATGAAGCCTCCGCCCGCAAATCGGTTCGCTTTATTGGCGCGGGAAAAGCTCGCGCCGCGCTTTCGCTCGACGTCCTGGCCGCGCGTCTTATTCTGATCAGCACGCCCGATGAGGCCATCGCGCCTGTCGCTCGCAAGTTGGCGCGCATCTGCGGGGAAGAGCTTCGCGGAAAAATTGTGATGCATCTGAGCGGGGCTCTAAGCGCCGGCGTGCTCAAGCCGGTTCGAAACCGCGGCGCCTCCACGGCTTCGATGCATCCGTTGCAGTCGTTCAGCGGCGTTGCGGTGCCTTCACTTGATGGCAAAGTGTTCGCGATCGAAGGCGATGCAGCTGCCGTTCGCTGCGCGCGGCAGATTGTTCGTGCTCTTGGCGGAGTGCCCGTCCAGATTGCCGGTCGCAGCAAACCGCTGTATCACGCTGCCGCTGCCTTTGCCGCTGGACATGTTCTCGCCATTGAAGAGGCCGCGGTTCAGCTTTTGATGCTGGCGGGAATGAAGCGTGTCGAAGCTATCCGCGCGCTGTTGCAGCTAACGCGTCAAGTGCTCGACAATTTTGAACGTCTGGGCCCGACGGCCGCGTGGACCGGCCCTTTGGCTCGTGGAGATTTCGCGGTAATCGCCACGCACATGTCCGCGATGCAGCGATTGCCGCGCGAATTTTTGAAGGCTTACAGCGCGTTGAACGATCTGGCCACGCAAGTCCTGTCGTCGGAGCCATCCGGTATGCGCGCGGGATGGAATGGAAATTCAAAAAGCAAACGAGCGCCCGCCAAAGCACGTTTCACAGGAGGAAAAGGTTGCAGCAGCCGCACATTATAATTGAAAACGCTACATTACCCAACGCTCTGAAAGTAGTCATCGCGCCAGATTCCGCGGCGCCGGTCGTCACCGTCGGGGTGTACTACAAAATCGGATTCCGCCTCGAGCCCCAGGGCCGCAGCGGCTTCGCGCATTTATTCGAGCACATGATGTTTCAGGGTTCCGCCAACGCCCCCAAGATGCAGCACATCAAGCTCGTCAATTCCAGCGGCGGCGTGCTCAATGGTTCCACGCATTACGATGTCACCAATTATTACGAAGCCGTGCCTTCCAACGCGCTCGAACGTGTTTTGTGGCTGGAAGCCGACCGCATGCGCGCGCTGAAAGTCGACGACGAAAATTTGCGCAATCAGCGCGACGTCGTCAAAGAGGAAGTGCGCGTCAATGTCATGAATCAACCTTACGGCGGATTCCCGTGGCTTGATCTCCCGCCGGTAGCCTTTCGCAACTGGGCGAATTCTCACAATTTTTACGGCGACTTCGCGGATCTCGACGCCGCCAGCCTCGTGGACGTGCAGTCTTTCTTCAAAACCTACTACATCCCCAATAATGCCGTGCTGCTCATCCTCGGAGACGTCAAGCCTGGCGAAGGAATTGCCCTCGCCAAAAAATATTTCGCCGACATTCCCGCGGGCTCGCCTCCGCCGTTTGCCGACCCGGCCGAGCCGGAACAAAAAGAAGAGCGCCGCGGCCATGTGCAAGAAAGATTCGGCACTCTTCCCGCCATGGCCATCGGCTATCCGGTCCCGCCACGCCGCACCCGCGACTGGTGCGCCATGACCTTGCTCGATATGGCCCTGCATGGCGGCCGCGCCGGGCGCCTCCACCGCGAACTGGTGCTCGAAAAACAAATTGCCGTCGAAGCCGATGGCGGCATTGATGACATCTTCGGTTATAACGGCCCAACCCAGATGGTCACCCGCATCATGCACAAGCCGGAGTTTTCCAGTGCTGCCACGCTGGCCGCTTTCGATGCCGTCATCCGCGAAATCCAGGAAAATGGCATCAGCGAAGACGAGCTGCAGCAACTCAAAGTGAAGTGGCGCTCCGACTATTACTCCACTCTCGAGGGCGGTCGCGGCGGCTACATGCCGCGCTATGGCCTCATGCATCTGCTGGCGTGTTTCACTTTGTTCGATGGAGAGCCTCAGCTGGTCAATACTATTCTCGACGGCTTCCTCGCCGTCACTCGCGAAGAAGTTCTTGTCGCGGCTAAAAAATACCTGCGCAACGACCATCGCGCCATCGTATTCCGCACGCCCGCCAACGTGACCTCCAGGGAAGCTGCCTGATGACCACCCGCCCCGCTGCCATGGAAGAAAAACTCGCCGTCGGTGTTCCCCAGCTTTCCGCCGAACGCGCCGTTACCTGGCCGAAGCAAACCAAAGCCCGCCTCTCCAATGGCCTCGAAGTCATCCTCGCGGAAGCGCACTCCATTCCGAAATTTCACGGCGAGCTTTTCTTTCGATCTGGCAATGCTGCCGCTCTTGATCGCGGTCCCGTTCTTGCCGACATGACTGCCACCGTCCTGCGTACCGGCACCTCGCACCGCACCAGCCGCCAGATCGAAGAAGATTTACGGCGTATTGGCGCGGATTTATCTTCCAGCGCCGCTCAGGATACCAGCGCTATAGCCTTCGCCGGCCTCTCCGAATTCGCCGAGCCGTTACTTGGCATGGTCAGCGAACTCGCGCGTGACGCCAACTTTCCTGCCCCGGAATTTGAACGCGAACGCCGCCAGAAACTGGAGGAAATAAAACTGGAGCGCACTTCGCCCGGCTTTCTAGCCGGCGAACGCCTTCGCAAGGTTTTGTTTGGCGCTCACCCCTATGGCCAGGTTTCCGCATCCGAGCCGCAAGTCGCGGCCTACACGCGCGAAGACTTGATCGGTGTATACCGCGATTTCTACACGCCGCAAAATGCGCTGTTACTCATGGTTGGCGATTTCGACTCGCAGGCCATGCTGAAAACAGCCGAGAAAGTATTTGGTGCGTGGACCGGGAAAAAGCCCGAAGCAAAAACCGCGCCCGCTCCGCCAAATCCGCGCGGCCGCCGCGTGTATCTGGTGCATGTTCCCGGTGCGGTGCAGACGCAGATCCTCGCCGGTTGTCCGGCCATCACGCGCAAGCATCCCGACTGGGTCAAGCTCGGCCTCACCAACAGCCTGTACGGCGGCGCCTTCAATTCGCGCCTGGTCATGAATATCCGCGAAGATAAGGGCTACACCTACAGCCCCCGCAGCGGTGTGCACCCGCTGCGCCAGCACGGATATTTTTCCGTATCCGCCGCCGTGCGCAATGAAGTGGTGGCCGCTTCCATCACCGAAATGTTTTACGAGATGGACAAGCTGCGTTCGCTTCCTGTTCCCGTCGCCGAATTAGCCGACGCGCAAAATTACCTAAGCGGCGTTTTCTCCATGGGCCTGGCCACGCAGGAAGGCCTTCTCAGCCAGCTCGCCACCGTCGCTCTCAACGAACTGCCCGGCGATTACCTGGAGACCTACCGCCAAAAAGTCCGCGCGTTGACTCCTGAAGATTTGCTGAACACCGCGCGCCAATACTTCGATTCCGCCAATATGCAAATAGTAGTCGTCGGCGACCGCACC
>JALYLI010000015.1 GCA_030774335.1 Acidobacteriota bacterium
TTGCGGGCCTGCTCCCACGCTTCTCGAAGGACGATCTCAAGATCGGCGGGAATCTTGATCATGCTCAAAGGCCGTCTACCTCATTTTCCCTGGTAAGTGTGGTAATCATCCGGGTTTGCCGTGATCGGTGAAGAGTTTACTTAATTCTTATAAAAAGCCTCAAGTATTAATTAACATTCAAGGTAAGCAAATTTATTTTATCGCCACCAAATATTGGCCTGGCTATCTGCGGCGGCCGCCAATTTCACGCCCGCATGAACCGCACTCACGCGCGTTGACAGTGCGCGGGGCGTCGTCAATACTTTGAGGCCATGATTGGCCAGTTGCGCGGGAAGCTTGCCGAGAAACGACCCAACCAGGTGTTGGTGGATGTGGGTGGCGTGGGATACGTGGTGCTGGTGCCGCTTTCCACGTTTGCGGCGCTGGGCGAACTGCACACGGAAGTAACCCTGCTGATTCACACGCACGTGCGCGAAGACGCGCTATCGTTGTATGGATTTGTTTCCTCGCGCGAGAAACATTTGTTTGAGTTGTTGCTTTCGGCGTCGGGCGTGGGGCCGAGCCTGGCGCTGAAGATTTTGTCGGGGATGAGCGTGGATGAACTGGTGCCGGCGATACGCGGGAGCGACCTGGCGCGGTTGACGAAAATTCCCGGGGTGGGCAGAAAAACCGCCGAGCGCATGGTCGTAGAGTTGAAAGACAAACTGGAAGCGGTGGTGATTGAAGTGGAAAGGCCGGCAACCAGTTCGCCGGCAGGCGTGGAGGCCGACGTGGTTTCGGCGCTGGTAAATCTGGGCTACGAAGCGCGCACCGCGGAAAAAGCGGTGGAAGAAGCGCGCAAGGAATCGGGCGGGGGAAATTTTGAGAAATTGTTGCGCGGCGCGCTGCAGGCGCTGAGCCAGAGCAAGGGACGCGCGGCCAGGACCACCTAGAATGGCAGACGGAACCGCAAACCGAATGATTCGTAAACCGACAGACCGCATTGTGTCGGCACAACCTTTCGATGAAGATGCGCGCATAGAAGCCAGCGTGCGGCCGAAGCGTCTGGATGAATACATCGGGCAAAAGCGCGTAAAAGAAAATATCCAGATTGCCATTGAAGCCGCGCGCAGCCGCGGAGAAGCGCTCGATCACGTGTTGCTCTACGGGCCGCCGGGGCTGGGAAAGACCACGCTGGCGCAAATTATCGCGAACGAGCTGCAGGTGCCAATCAAAACCAGCGCGGGGCCATTGCTGGAGCGCAAAGGGGATTTGACGGCGATACTTACTTCGCTGGAAACGAAGGAAGTATTTTTTCTGGATGAGATTCATCGCTTGCAGCCTGCCGTGGAAGAAGTGTTGTACCCGGCGATGGAAGACTTTCGCGTGGACCTGATTATCGGACAGGGACCGGGCGCGCGGATTCACCCGTTTCAACTGGGGCATTTTACTTTGATTGGCGCGACTACTCGAGCCGGGCTGATCACCGCCCCGCTGCGTTCACGCTTCGGGATTGTGCACCGGCTGGATTTTTACGAGCCCGCGGACTTGCTGATCATTATTCGGCGGTCGGCGAAGATTTTGAACATTGACATGGATGAAGCAGGCGCGGAGGAAATCGCGCGGCGGTGCCGTGGAACACCGCGCATCGCCAATCGTCTGTTGCGGCGCGCGCGCGACTTTGCGGAAGTCCGGGCGGCGGGGCGCATCACCCAAGCGGTGGCGCAGGAATCGCTGGCGATGCTGGGCGTGGACGAGCAAGGCCTCGACGAAGTAGATCGCAACCTGATGCTGGCGCTGCTGGATAAATATGGAGGCGGGCCGGTGGGTGTGGGTACGCTGGCGGCGTCATTGAGCGAAGAGGAAGATGCGATTGAGGAAATTTACGAGCCGTACCTGATGCAGATTGGGATGATTGATCGCACGCCGCGCGGGCGGGTGGCGACTCCCAGGGCGTATGAGTATTTTGGGCGGGATTTGCCACGACGGCAGCCTCGGCTATTTTGATGTCCTGCGTTTGGGGTTTGCCGGCGGTTGACTCTTACCTGTTATGAATCAGAAATCGCAGATGGAAAAGGTATATCTGTCGCTGGGGTCGAACGTTGGCGAACGCGAAAAGAATTTGCGCGCGGCGATAGCGATTTTGCCGGAAGCGGGAGTGGCAGTGCGGAAGGTTTCGTCCTTTTATGAGACGGAGCCGGTGGATTTGCTGGAACAGCCGTGGTTTCTGAATTGCGTGGTGGAGGGCGATACGATTGTGCCCGCGGTGGAACTGCTGCGTGAGCTGAGAGACATCGAGCGGCGCATGGGCAGCAAGAAATTAATCCCGCGCGGGCCGAGGTTGATTGACATAGATATTTTGATCTACGGAGAGCAAGTCATTGACACTGCCGAGTTGCAGGTGCCGCATCCGCGAATGCATTTGCGAAGGTTTGTGCTGGAGCCGCTGGTGGAAATTGCGCCGGATTTGAAGCACCCTTTCTGGCAAGGGACGGCGGGGGATTTGCTGACGAACGTTGCAGATGAAAGTATCGTCAGAAAGCTTTAGAGATACGCCACCGTAAATATTAAAGGCTAAATTCAAAAACCCCACGTGCAAATCGGCACGTGGGGCGCCAGTTTCTTCTTGTCGCAGAGCATGACAACCCTAGCTGGTGCGGTGGAGGAGCAGTCGGTGGAGGGTCATGGGCTTGGGCCCCAGGGCGTCCAGCTCAATTTGCGTGAGTTTGCCTTCACTGATTTCGCGCCAACGATAAACGTTGGGTTCGCTTTCGATTTTTTCGCGGCCGTTCAAGCGGCGCAAAAAGTCGCGGGCGTCTTCGCGGGAGGCGACTTCGCGTAGAGTGGGGCGCGCGAGGGCTTCGACAGCGTAGCTGCGCAAGAGCTTGGTCCAGTAGTGCTGGAAAAGATCGCTGGAGGCGAAGACGTCGCTCCAGGCCACTTCACCGCCGTAGGCGACGACAACGCCAACGATGTGTTCACCTTTTGCGCCGCTCGTGGCGCGCGAAAAACGGCGCTGAACCTCGTCGACGAAGGTGTCGACGGACGCGCCGACGCGGCTCTCCTGATACATTTTGGCGTAAGACTGCGTGGGCGCGTTGGTTTCCATGGCGGCGGCCAGGTCTGAACTGGCGATGCGTGGCGCGGCCGCCGATCCCGATCCCGCTGCGGAACGCGGCGCGGTAGTGCCTGCGCGAACGGAAGCCCACACCTCGTTCTGGTTCTGGTTTACGGCGGCTTGTTCTCGGACGCTGGGATGGACCATGGTTTTGGCGGCACTGAATTGCGAGCCGGCGGACCAGCGGCCGTGTTCGACACAGAAGACGTCGAGCGGAAGAGGATCAGCGCCGGGAGCGACGATGCGATCTTTGGCGATGATGCGATCCTGCTTGCCGCCGCTGACGAGTTCGCCGGCGAGAAGCAGAACGGGATGCTTACCGCGGTTGATGAGCACCAACTGATTGACGGATGCGCCGGTGTTGTATTGCTGGGCCGATGAGCGCGGATCGCGACTGCGCGCCATACCTTCGCCGCCTTGCTCGCGGACGAGCACGTCGCCAGAGGAAAGACCATCGTCCAAGGTGAGGAAAGAGGTAGTGTCCTGGGACAGAGAACTGACCACCGGAAAGATGGAGATGTTTTCGTAGGTAATGGGATCGAGAAGGCGCCAGTCGCCTTCCGATTTGGGTTGAGGAGCCGGCGAGCCTGAGCCGGCCCATACAAAAGCCATACTTCCTAACGTGCTGATTCCGAGCAGAGTGCCCGCCAAGGCACCCAAAAGCGAACGTTCCATATGAATCCTCCCGTGCGTGAGCGCACAGGCTTAGAACGGGTCTCGGGGAAAGTCTTGCAGCGTGGGAAGGGCAAAGTGTGGAAGAAAACGGAATCGCGTTAGAATCAAGCCCTAGCGGTGGGGATCGCCGAGATTGGTGCGCGGTTTGTGGCGCTTGCCGGCAGTGTTCTCCTGCTTCTCGTACTCCGCTACTTCTTCCTCGCTGTAGGAATAGGCCTCGCGCGAAGCGAACATGCTGCTGACCCGTTTCGCTTCCTGCTTCTTTTTGCGGACGCCGCCGAATTCATAGCTAACCTGGCGCAGCGGCACGGTGATGGCGTTAACCTCAAAGAGCAGGTCGCTGACTTTTTCGAGGAAATCATGGAAGTGAAAGGGCCGGGTGACGTATGGCAGACGCGCCTGTTCCAATGTTTTCACAAACTTGCTGCCCGTCATTTCCGGCAGGACATAAAGGACGCGAACGCGCCCGCCTTCATCGCCGGGTACGGCGGCGAGTTCGCGCAAGGTGGTGAAAGCTGGGCTGTCGGCGCCGATTACGGAAATGTTCGCCACTACCAGTGCCCACTCACCGCTGCGAAGTTCGGACAGGAGCGAATTTGGATCAGAGACAATGTTGACGAGCCAGCCCTCGGAATCGAGAAGCTGGCGAACGCTTGCGGCGTTTTGGGGATCCGGTTCGAGGACGAGAATGCCGACCTGGCGACGTTTTTCGGGAGTCGGAGAGCCGCTTTCCATCCTCCAATTATAGGGGTGCGGACACGGGGGAGTTTTTTAACGCTGTAGAGGTGCGGCGTATCGGGCAATGAGCCGACAAGCCAGGCGAAGTCCGTGTGCGCTGGCGATCGTCATTACGGGAAAAGCTGGTTCCTAGTGGGAGATCGGCGGAGTTTTCGCGGGTGGCGTCGAAGGATTTGTGCCGGCGCTTTTCAGATGACACCCGGTGGCAAGCGATATGTTAGTACCCGACTTTAGGAATTCAAGTTTGCCGACGTCATCCTTAATATGCCATGCGATCGAACCGTCTTCGTAAAATTGGCCATCGGCTTCATCGGTCTGGTGCAAGTTATAGGTTTTACCCTTGAAGACCACACGGGCTTCTTTAGCGTGAACGTTCACCACTACTTTGGCATCCGCATCGCAGGTGTAGGTGAGGCGGCGCCAGGTGCGCATCAAGTGTGAGGACGGGGAGGAACTGGCAGGCGAAGCTGAGGGCGACACCGGAGCGGAGGGGGCGTTGGGCGATTGCGGAGCTGGTTGAGCGGGCGGCGGTATGGGGTTGGGATCAGGCTGTTGGGCCCGAAGTGCCGGCGCGAGAAACAAAGTGATGGCCATCGCGGAAAACAAGAACGAGGATTTCGTCAACGACGCGAACAGATTTTTTCTTGCCATATTTTTACTCCCGCAGAATTACTGGCCTACAACTAATTCCGTGCCATCCTGATAACGGCGTGAGCCGCTACCGTCCCAGAAAACCCGATAGGTTGTCGATGAGGCAGCAGACACGCGCCGGGTGTAGAAGATTTGGATACCGTCGCGGGACCATTCGGCATGGTTGGCCCACTGTTCGGGCGGAGTCAGCGTGACGCGGCGCTTAGCGCGTATCTCATATAGGAAAATACCTGCAGCATCCGCGGAAGCGTTTGCAGGTGGAGTGGTATATTTCGCCGAAACGAGCAGCAGGTCGGGGTTCACCGGATTCACGCGGATGGTGTCAAAATCCGAAATGCGGAAAGCGTCGCCGTAGACTTCCCTGAGAGGGAGCGTCTGCTGCGGGCGGTCATCGCTGATCCAATAACCGTTCTGTGCGTCGCTGGCCACGACGGTGTGTCCATCGACCCAGCCGTGCAGGGAATCGACCTTTCCGCTGTAGACCGGAGTCGCACTTTCCGATGTGGCGGCCGGAGCGGATAAGACTCGCCATTTTTGATCCTGTGACTGCAGATACGCGATGCGCGAATCGTCGGTAGACCAGAAAGCCTGCCCGACTGCGCCATGGACAAGGTCTTTGGACCGGCCGGAATCGTAGTCATAAAGAACGATGGCGCGTTCCGAACCCATTTTTGAATCGTTGCGCGTGTAGAGGAGTTTTTTTCCGTCGTGGGAAAGGGAGAGTTCGGTACCGGACGCGGGGATTATTTTTTTTGCGGTACCGCGACTGATCGTGATTTTGCCGGCGGGATTGAGGAAAGCTACAGCAGTGGGAGCTTTGAAATTGGTGATGGTAGTGACAGGCGGTTTTTTCTTGTCAGCGTCGTCATCCTCTTCCGCGGTCTGATTCACAATTTTTGGGAAAAGCTCGGCGGCGATACGGGCGCATCCTTGAAACGAGCCGACCTGGGCATGCTCAAGGGTGATGCGAAAAGTATATTTAGCGAGAGCTGGAGGATTGGGTGTGGCGGAAGTGGGCTTGCCTGGGGCTTGCGGGGGCTTGGGCAAATTTTCTGGCGCGGCCAGGGCAGCGGAGTCCGTGCAGGCTTCCCGGGTGAGATGAATGGTTACCTCGGCAGCGGTTGCGAAATCCTTGGCGTGATATATCCAGGTATCCGCGCCTTCACCATTTACCGAAACGGCTTCCAGGGCAATGGGCGGATAGTTGGCGCGCTCGAAACGCTCCGGGCCTTTTTGCCCGATGAGGACATTCCAGGAAGGATTGCCGCCGTGACCGAGCAGGAGGATCGGGTAATGGGTGGATTGCATGGCTTGGGGAGCTGCGGAAGTTTTTGGTGGTTGCGACGTGGGTCTGGCGGGAGGATTTGAAGCGGGCTTTTGCGGAGTTTGCGCAAAGAGAAGAGCGGCAGGGGCGAAAGCTGAAATTATCAACGAGCATACCAGACTCAAAGAACGCCGATGCATCTCGCGGGAGCCTCCAAGGTGTCGTGGACGAAAGAGTTTTGCGCTAGGGCAGAATACTCTTCGGCAGGGAGGGAGGCAATTCGAGGAGAGACCGGATGGAGTTTCGGCATCGCCGCAGTCGCAGGCTGTTAGCGAATAAAAAGCGAAGATAACTATTGACGTAGCGAACAAAAGGCGAAATACTTCAACGTGCTTCGAGGTGGGTTATGTCCCCAGTTTTGTTCCCCTCGCCGGCGAGAGTTACCGCTCGACGGCGCTTCGCACCGCCAACCGCACCACCACTCTTTCCGTATAGCCCTGACACGCAAAGCCCAAAGCACGGGATCGCGGACCTTGCCCCGGTCGGCAGCGATCCACGCAGCAGCAACACGGGTACGAACGTGGCGGATTGCCCCCCGCCACCAGCGGTTTCGCCGGGTCCCCAAAACCTGGCAGGAACCGGTACCCGTGCTGCTGTTGCGGAACCGGCCAGCAGCCCTAAACAGCCGCTGATCGGGATAGCCCGCCTCGCAGCAAAATCTTCCCCGGCAGAATCGCGCCGGAAATCGGAGGAGCGGCCGCAATACTTTTTGCTGCCCGTGAAATCAATTCTGAACCGTTGTGAATCGCAGCGGGTGCCCTTTGAATGGACCATCAATCCGTATCGCGGATGCGAATTCGGGTGCCACTACTGCTACGCGCGATATACGCACGAATATATGGAGCTGGACGGCAGCGAGTTTGAGAAGAAAATTTTTGTGAAAAAGGATGCGGCGGCACTGCTGGCGTGGGACGTGGGGAAGAAATATTCGTACCAGTCGCAAGCGTCCGGCGGAGAGTACCCGGACCACATAGCAATTGGAACGGCGACGGATCCGTACCAGCCGGCGGAAAAAGAATACGGAGTGACGCGCGCGTGCCTGGAGGAATTGGCCAAGCGGGAAGGGCTGAGCATTTCAATCATTACGAAATCCAACCAGATTGTGCGCGATATCGATGTGTTCAAAAAGATCGCGGAACGGTCTTCTCTTTCCTTGAATATAACGATTACAACCTTGAGGCCGCGGCTGGCGCGGTTGCTGGAGCCGAGGGCGCCGCGTCCGGACTTGCGAGTGGCTGCGGTTAAACAGTTAAGCGACGCCGGACTGGCGGTGGGGGTGTCGGCTTCTCCGTTGATTCCCGGAATTACCGATCGCGAGGGGGACCTGGAAGCGGTGGCCGCGGCGGTGCGAGCCGCGGGTGCGCAATGGTTCTTTTCGGGGGCGCTGTTTCTGATGCCATCGTCGGCAAAACAATTTTTGCCATTCGTCAGGCAAAAATTTCCACGGTTGGCGAAACAGTACGACGAGTGGTACGCGAAGAATGGTTATGCTCCGGAGGAATACCGACGCAAGGCTTCAGAGCGGGTGGCGCGGATACGCAAGCAATATGGTTTTTCGACGCGTCCTTGGGAAGAGCGGAACAGATCTACGCCCTGCGCGCAGATGTCGCTGAAGTTGAATGTCGAAAGTGTGAAACCGGACGCTCCCAAGTCCGGTTGGATTGAAACTTCCTCACTCAGTAAAGCCAGCTAGGAAGAATTACACTCGTTAGGTTGATTCGACTTCGCGCGCGATTCTGTATTTCTACTGGTCTTGACGGCTGCGGGCTGCTCGTTCTTTGGCGGTGGCGTTGCTTAAGCCATGATGATTTTGTTTTGGAAGCGGCGCGCGGCCACGATCAGCAGAATCGCGCCCATGGCGAAAAGGGCGAGCCCGTCGATCCAGAGATGCTGAATGCCGGCGCCGCGCAGAATGATGCCGCGGGTAATGTTGATGAAATAGCTGGCGGGGACGAAGTAACTGAGGATGCGGAAAAACAGCGGCATGGTCTCGCGCGGAAAAATGTAACCGGAAAAGAAAATGCTGGGCAGGATGGTAACGAAGGCAAGCTGCATAGCTTCACCCTGGGTGCCTGCTTTACTGGAGATGAGAATACCGAGCGATAGCGAAACGAAGATGTATGGCAGCGAGAGAAATGCCAGCAGCAACACGCTGCCGTGAATGGGGACCTGGAATATAAAGCGCATGCAGGTGAGGATGAGGCAAAGCTCGGTAAAAC
>JALYLI010000016.1 GCA_030774335.1 Acidobacteriota bacterium
GCGCAAGATAGCGCGCTGGCTCGGAATCGCGGTCGGCGACGGGCGCATTTGTCCTGGGGCTAGAGGCTTTTTCGAGCCGGTATTGAAGACGAAAACAGATTCTTCAGGGGTCAAAAACAGTTCATAACCGGCTCCTCGAGCCAAAAATTTGGCCTGCGGATTGGCTTGGCCAAAATTGGGCTCAAAGGCCAACGGCAGCTTGCCGTATTCGGAAGCCACGGCTAAGGCGTTCTGATGCTGGGATGGAGTTGAACTGAGGGCAGAAGCCGATCTAGGTGCTTTGGTTAGACTTACGCCCGTTGTGCCACGACCTTGCTTCGGTATGGAAAGCCAGGCTAAAGCGAGAAAAGCTGCGAAACACACTACCGACCCAATCCCCACCGCGAATTTGCGCATGCAGTGCTCTCCGGTTGCAGAACTGTAGTTACGAAAACTTAGAGTTACTTATGCAACGTGGCGGCCAAAGAAATTGCCATTAAAGCTTTTAGTATCAACGACTCAAACACCTGAATACGAGGCTTGTCTCCAGTCGGTTACACGTGGACTGTACTGACAAGGCGATTAGAGTACATGCTAAGCAATTACACGACTATATAGCAAACAATTTCCTACTCTGGTATCCGGTGTACTAACGAATTGGAGTTCGGTCTTGGCGCTTAGCCGCGGCAGCATCCATCGGGATCAGTTCGTAGCTGACAAAGGCTAATTGCTTGCTGTCGGGAGACCAGGAGGGCACGTTGATGGTTCCCTGGCCGCCAAAGAGCTTGGCCAGGACTTCGATTTTTCCGTCGATCCGGTCGTCTTTCAGCGGCATGATTCGCAGCATCACGTCTTTGTTTTCCGGATGTCCTTCTACTTCCCGGCCGTACGAAATGAAGACCAGCCAACGGCCATCGGGAGAGACGTGCGGGAACCAGTTGTTGAAATTATCGGAAGTTACTTGCTCCTGGTTGGCGCCATCTGGATGCATGCGCCAGATTTGCATGTTGCCGGTGCGCACGGAATTGAAGTAAATGTATTTTCCGTCCGGAGAATATTCCGGGCCGTCATCTAGACCCTTGGCCGTCGTCAGTTGCTTCTCTTCCCCGCCCTCTATCGAAATGGTGTAGATGTCGAATTCGCCGTTGCGCTGGCCAGGATAGGCCACGGTTTTGCCATCCGGCGACCACCCGTGCCAATACGAGGGAGATTTCTTCGTGATGCGGCGCGGCGTGCCACCGGTAAGCGGCAAGATGTAAATGCTGGACTCATGGTCCTCCTGGGACTGATCGCTGATAGCCAGTAATTTTCCATCCGGCGAAATTCCGTGATCGTTGTTGCAATGCACGGCGAAACCGGTGTCTATCGTTGCGGGCTTGCCGCCACTAACCGGCAGCCGCCGGATACGTCCTGCTTCGTTAAAAATAAAAGCGGCGCCGTCGCGGGTCCAGTTCGGCGCCTCAAAATGCCCGGCAATCGAATACACCACCCGCCGGTCGGTTGAGGCAATGTTGATGGTTTCAAGTGAACTATGCAGCGTCGGCTTCTCGACGGCCGGCGTGGCCGCGAGCGGTTTCAGATCGACATTAGAAAATATCGCTTTTGTAACTGCATCTTTGTCGTGACTACAAACGCCGATGCCGACGTAAAAAGGTCCCTGTAACGAAACGCGCGTCGCCGCGCCTGCCGGCTGGAGTTTCTCAGCTCGAGCCGCCAGCCACATATAAACATAGTCGCCGCGTTTTTCTATTCGCAACTGCGAAGGAGCGGAGATGTTGGATTGAATTTCGTGTGTGGCCGCGCGTTTATTGTCGCGGTACTGCAGCGACGCCAGCCCGTCGCCGTGTAGAGCTATGTCCGCATAGACAGAATCCGCGTTCAAGTCCTGCCTGATCATCAGCACCGCTTTACGGTGCGCATTGCCTCCATCGCCCAGGAGAGAAATGTCCGCGCTAAGCGCGACGTCGCCAGAAACCTTTTTCCAGGCAAATTGGAAATTGTCCGAGTTGAACCATATGTTCTCGCCGTTACCGCTTACGGTATAGATGCGCCGAGCGGTGTCGTAGTCGCTGGAACCGGGATGCAGCACTGAACCAACGTCTGCGTGGCCCTCAAAAATTCCAATAGAGGCGGCGCCATCCGCACGGCCAGAGCTTTGGATTCCAGCGACGATCAGAATCAACGCCAGGGCTATCGACAGGCAAATTGCTTTGGGTGTGTTCACAGAAAAATCCTTTTCCGAGGAAATTCGGCGGGAGTCAAAACACTAGTCAACGCGGAAAACAAATCACTCCGGATTTCGCGGTGTCACCGCAAGAACTGTGGGCCTCTCGCACTGATGAAATTCCTCTCATCGAGCAAGTCTGCGAACGATTTAGTGGCCCAGGAATTTTTCAAGGAATGTAATTTCGCGGTCGGCCTGTTCGAAAAATTTCTTGGCCGCGGGGCCGTCCTGCCGCTGCAGCGCCGCCTGGCCTTTTGACATATACGTCTGCATGCGTTGTTCGGACGAAACCACGTCACCGCGCAAACCATAACCCTGACCGCTCTGCGCGCGCTTCAAATTATCCAAGCTCTGCGAAACGGTAGCCGCTCGGCTGGTCATCTGCTCTTCCTGGTGTTCCGCTTGTTCCAGTTCAGTAGCGGCGGTTGCCGCCGCGGCAGCAGCGGCCTGCGATTGCGCGTCGGCCACGGCCTTTTGTTGAGCCGCTTCTGCCGACATCGTTTGCGATCTGCCTTCGGACTTGCGGCCACCGTTCTTTGATTTTTCCGTCGGACTTGCGGGCGCCTCAGGTGCGGGCGCTGCCGGGGACGCCATTGGCGCGGCGGTCAGGCTACCGTCAGGCGTCGCACTTGCCTTTTGCGGCGTAGCTGGCTGCACCGGTGAAACTCTTTCCGCGGCAGGTGATGTTTGCGACGGAAGCGTCGCCTTACTCTCTCCGGCGTGAATTTTCAGACGGCGCGGCAGATAAAATCCGGCGGCAAAAAGTACCCCCACCACCACCAGAGCGCCAAGTCCCATGTATAGGCCGCGCTTGCTATTGCCGGTTGCTGCCACAACGGGTGCCGGAACTGCGGTCTGGACCGGCGCCGGTAAAGCAACGGTAGGCGCGCCAATTTTCTTGGGCACATCCTTGTTCCCCACGTCAGCGGTAAACAGGTTGTACACCCGCACGCGAAGACCATGCTTCACTTCTACTTCCCCCAAATCGTGCAGCGTGCTGTTCCACGTGCTCAACTGACTGAGCACTTCGGCCACCGTGCCGGAAACCAGGATGTGACCAGCATCGCCACAGTCCATCACGCGCTGCGCGATGTTGATGCCACCGCCGGCGACGTTGCGATTCGCGTTGATGTCCGCCACACGATAGACCGGACCCGTGTGGATACCCATGCGCAACTGGAACTTTTCCTCCTGCCGCAACACGCGGCTAAGTTCGAAGGCACACCGTACAGGCGCCTCCGGATCGTCGAAAAATACCAGCGCCATCCCGTCGCCCGTGGGCAGCCGGATCAAATGATTGCCCGCCTGGGCCCTTGTAAATTCCCCGGTGCCGCGGACCCTATCCTGCAGCAGTCGAAGAGCTTCCTCTTGTTGATCCATGGGCATTCGTGAATACGCGACGATGTCGGTGAACAATACGTGCGCCATCTCGAGCGTTCTACGCGATGATGAACTTGATCCTTTGGAGCCGTCTGCTACGAGGTCGTGGCTTTGCTGCGAGGCCGCCGGGGCCGTACCCGGAACTGCGGCGGCCATCGGCGGGAAATCCGTATCGCGCTTTAAACGTGTTAAATCGCTGCGCATCTCCGAAGCGTGTTGGTAGCGCAGGTTGCGATCTTTCTCCAAGGCCTTGTTGATTATTTCTTCAAGTTTTGGCGGTAAATCAGGATTCAGCCGCACCGACGACGCTGGCGCGCGGTTTAAAATGCCATCGAAAATTACTCCGGAGCTTTCTCCGCGAAACGGTAACTGGCCCGAAGCCATCTCGTAAAGCACCACTCCGAAAGAAAAAAGATCCGTACGCGCATCGAGGTCTTTTGCTCGCACCTGTTCCGGTGACATGTAGGCAACCGTTCCTAAAGCGATGCCTGGGGTGGTCAGGTGGTCTGGGTCTTCCACAAGTGTGGTCAGATTATTGGCCTCGGCGGAGGAAGATGCCTGCCTGGTTACTTTGGCAAGTCCGAAATCGAGTATCTTCGCGTGTCCGCGTTTCGTCACGAATATATTAGCGGGCTTGATGTCGCGGTGAATTATTCCTTGGGTGTGCGCGGCATCCAGGGCATCGGCGATCTCGATTCCTATCGTCAGCAACTGTCCCAGGTCCATACGTTCCGCCATCAGCGTGTGCTTCAAGGTGAGACCGTCCAGATATTCCATGGCGATAAAGGCCTGGCCGTTGTATTCGTCTATTTCGTAAATGGTGCAGATGTTGGGATGGTTCAGCGCGGAAGCAGCCTGGGCCTCGCGCTGGAAGCGCGCCAATGCCTGCGGGTCTTTGGCGACGTCATCGGGCAGAAATTTCAGCGCGACGTGACGGCCGAGCTTGATGTCCTCGGCCTCATACACCACCCCCATGCCACCGCCGCCGATCTTTTGAAGCACGCGGTAATGTGAAATGGTTTCGCCGATCATGTGACTTGACCTCGGTTGCGTTGCATTGCGAGGGCTCGGCTTCTGTAGCGCCAAATAACCAGATTATGGCGTCTGCGCTACATCTCCAACTTTGGCGGGCCCCGCGCCAGTGAACGTGACCGTCGCTGAGTCCTGATCAATCTGCGTCACCGTAGCTGTTCCCACTTTGTCGGTAATGGCTTTCAAAACTTTGCCGGTAGCTGGATCTTTCACCGTGCGCACCTGCCTGCTGATATCCAGGGTGTCGCCAACTTTCAGTCCGGTCTTGCTGCCGATATTCACAATCAGCGTATTGCCGCTGACATCCGCAACCAGGCCGGACACCGCTACCTTCACGGTCGGCAGGTTCGTCGCCGCGGTATCCAACTGCGTCGCGGTGTTCGTCACCGCCGCCTGTACTGCTTCGCCCAAAATCGTTTGGCCGAAATTGCTGCTGCCCATGTCGAGCCCGGCTCCGCCACCGCTCCCGCCGCCGGCTCCTGCTCCGATCAACGAAGTGCCAGAGCGTTGCGACTCACCCTTACCTGTAACCGCTGCCAGAATTTCACCTGTTGTGGTATTCACCAAACGCGCCGTGATGCCCACCACCGCTTTGGATTTTTTGGTTCCAACTCCGCCGAGTCCCAGTTTCGAGCCATACCCGCCGAAGCCACCGCCGCCGACATTGGTGTGCTGGTCGTCGCGTCCGAACTGCGTGATGCTGCCGATGATGATGGCGTCCACTCCCAGTATTCTGCCGATCTTGGCCGCCGTGGAGGCATCCGCGCGATCGCTGTTTGAAAAATTCTGCTCGCCCAACACTTTATCCAGCGCGCTGCGTTCAATCACCGAGTATTTCCCGTCCTGCACGAGCTTCTGGACCAGCATGTCCGAGATGCCCTTGCCCACGTCCTGATCGGTGCCAAAAATCGCTTGCGCGCTGGACCTAACCGTCCCGTACTCGAAATTCAGCACCGCCACACGTTTTTTTTGCGCCAAACACGGGACCACAATCAGCAGGCTCATCAAGGCAACCCGGAGAAATTGGAGCATGGCTCGACACTCCTCTTGTGCTTGGGACGATGCAGCGTGTGTTGACACAACCCGCGTAAGTTGGTTGTGCAAAGCAGTCGGCAGAATCCTATACCCTACAAAACGGGATGGCAACCGGACAATGGCGCCACACCCTTACTGTTCGGCGGGAGATTTGCCGGCCGCTCAGTCCCCTAATTGCATGAGGCGAAGCTTGCCGCCGAGCCTCGCCGGGGGCAAAGCGTGTGCGATAAGCAGGAGTGGATACCACTTCGGACCCATGGCGAGCGGTTTGTTCCAAATCGCGATGGCGCCTGCGGTGCTCGACATTGCCGAGG
>JALYLI010000017.1 GCA_030774335.1 Acidobacteriota bacterium
TTCTTTGCTTGCGCGCCAGCAGGCTCTGGCGAATCTCGATGAGACCGCGGCGGTTCAGTCGCTGTATTAGGGCTGCGGCGGAGCCAATTTTGGCCAGCGTGCCAGCCGGCAGGCTGCCGCCTCTGGCCGACATTTTTGACAGCAGAGAAATTTCTTGTGCATCGAAATCACGCCCGAGTGTCGCGACGCTTTCGTGGAGCAGCCGCTTTCCAGGCTCGGTGATTACGATTTGCGGTTGCGCGCGCAGTTCGGTGATGGGCGGGAGCATGGCGCGAAAAACTTCACCGATGGGCGCGAGGTAATAGCCCGCGATCCAATGTCCAAGGTCCAGCAGCGCGGGCGTTAGCGCGGGAAGGATGTCGAGGGTTTTAGTGATTTCGCGGATTTTTTTATTTGCTGGCGGACGTGGTGGCCAGTCGGTGACCACACCGACCATGGACTTGTTGCGGAACGGCACAAGCACGCGGCTGCCGGGGAGTGCACATTCCCTCATTGCTTCGGGCACCGCGTATGTGAAGGTGGTCCGAAGCGGCACCGGGAGTGCGACGTTACAGAATGATTCGTTCATGGGACGCGGTTAGTTTAGCAGGCACTGGAAATCTGAATCGATTACGTGGGGGTGAGAAGCACGCTACAGGCTGATCAACAGGATGCCGGCAAAAATTGTAGCGATGCCGGCCCACTGCCATCTGGCTACGTGTTCCTTCAAGAAAATTGCCGCGAGGCCGACGGTGACGGCGCCATAAAGCGAGCCGAGAACGCTGACGATGGCGACTTGCTCAAATTGCATGCCGCGATTGCTGACCACGAAGGCGCTGGTGTCCAGCAGGCCCATGGCCCACACGTACCAGCGCACGCGGCCGCGCGGCAGCGTGACAGACTGCTTTACCAGCAGCAATATTATTGCGGTGATGAACACGCAAGTGAGTCGAATCATCCATACCGTTTGGGGAGCGCCGATGCGCGGCACGATGCGAGTTCCGAGCAGCCAGAACAGCACGCCAAATCCTGCCGCGGAGCATAATGCCCAGCCCAAACCTTTGCCGCTGCGCGCGTTGGCTTCCACGTCATCTTTGTGCGGGGCTTGTTCGCCGCGCGCCACCAGCACGATACCGAGCATGGTGCAGAAGATTCCGGCGGCGCGGGCGGCGGTAAGGTGTTCGCCGGTAAGCAGAGATAAGATCACTGTCAGCGCCGGATAGCTGGCGGAAAGCGGCGCGACCACCGCCATTTTTCCGACCTCGAAGGAACGATAGAGAGTCAGGGTGGAAAACGCGTTGATGCAGCCGGCCAGAATTCCCCAGACCCACGGCTGCCAGCCGGAGCCATCGTGCAAATGTCCCCAGCCGCCGAGCCATGGCAGACAGAGGCTAAGCAGCACCAGGCCGGTGGCCTGCATGTAAAACATGGCGCGAAGCGTGCCGATGCGCTGAGTGGCAAAGCGAGCCAGAAAATCCGAGCCGCCCCACGTGAGGGCCGTGAGCAGGCCCAGCAGGATTCCCATGAAATTAGTTTCTCATTCTGCGGGCAGATTGCTCGCATGGCGAAGAATTATTTTTCCGTGAAAGATGCGCGGACAATCTCAGGCCTGCGCAGGCTTCGATTTTTTTACTTCCAGGCCCAGCTCAGCCATTACGTTTTGCAGATCCTTCCACACTTCGCTTTTTGCGGCGGGGTTACGAAGCAGATACGCGGGATGGTAGGTGGCCATCAGCTTTCGTCCGCGAAATTCCAGCCACTGGCCGCGGAACTGCGAAATGCCGCGCGTGGTTTCCAGAATAGTTTGCGCGGCGATGCTGCCGAGGCAGACGATCACCTGGGGCGCGACCAGATCAATCTGGCGAAATAGGAATGGCGAGCAAGCGGCGACCTCATCTCTTTCCGGGGCGCGATTTTCCGGCGGGCGGCATTTCACCACGTTACAGATGTACACATCGCTGCGACGCAGGCCCATGGCTTCGATCATCTGGGTAAGCAGCTTGCCGGCGCGGCCGACGAAGGGCAGGCCCTGGAGGTCTTCGTCGCGGCCGGGACCTTCGCCAATGAAAAGTAATCTGGCTTTTGGGCTGCCATCGCCAAAGACAATTTTGTTGCGGCCTTTATGCAGCTTGCAGCGGATGCAGTCGCCGATGTCTTCGCGAATGGTCTGAAGAGTCCCTTCCATCAGCGCAGGTACATCAGTTAGTTGAGGCAGGGGTGCGGCCAAATCTATCATCGTTTCGGAGGCCTCATAGGAAAAACCAGTTGGTTCGGGGGAAACGACGGCGTCGAGTTGAGCGATTTGATCCCGCAAGATGGACGAAGCAACAACGCGGTCACGAAAAAATTCGCTGATGCCGATATCCTGGTAAAAGCGCAGGCGGGAGGAAAGTTTTTGGTGAAGTTGTTCGGACAGGCGACCGGTCATGATGGAAATCAGACCGCCGAAAGGCGCGTAGCCTGCCTGGTTCGCTGCGCGCTGCGCAAACGGACAACTTCGTCGAGGATACTCTGAGCGACGTCCGATTTGCTCATTTTGGGCAAAGTGACGTCCCGGCCATCGCGCGAGAAGAGTGAAACAGTATTGGTGTCGTGATCGAAGCCAGCGCCTTCCGCAGTTACGTCGTTCGCCACGATCAGATCCAGGTTTTTGGCCGCAAGCTTTTTACGCGCATTTTGAGCAACGTCGGCAGTTTCCGCGGCAAAGCCGACGACGAACTTGTCCCCCTTGCGGCGCGCGACATCCTGCAAGATATCCGCGGTCGGCACCAAGTGCAACGCCAGCGAGGCGGCGGATTTCTTAATTTTTTCCGGATGTTTTTCCGCGGGGCGATAGTCCGCCACAGCCGCGGCGAAAATACCTATGGTGCAGGGCTCAAATTCTTTGGTGACGGCCTGGTGCATTTGTTCGGAGGTGCGCACATCCACGCGGCGAACCCCATCAGGGGTTTCAAGTGAGGTCGGACCGCTCACAAGAATTACTCTAGCGCCACGGCGTGTCGCGGCCTGCGCGATGGCGTAGCCCATTTTGCCGGAGGAGCGATTGGTCAGATAGCGCACGGGATCGAGGTCTTCACAAGTTGGCCCGGCGGTGACCAGTACCGTCTCTCCGGCAAGATCCTGTTGAGTGTGCAGCACGGATTTCACGGCGGCGAGAATTTCTTCGTGGCCCGCCAGGCGCCCAGGGCCAACCATGCCACAGGCGAGATAGCCTTCGTCGGGCTCGACGACATGCACGCCACGTTCGCGCAAGATAGTGATGTTCGCGCGCGTCGCGGGATGGTTCCACATATTCACATTCATCGCGGGAGCCACGAGGACCGGCGCGGTGGTGGCCAGATACAAAGTACTCAGGAAATCGTCGGCGATGCCGCGCGCGAATTTCGCGAGGATGTCAGCGGTGGCAGGAACGACCAGCAATAAGTCGGTTCGCTGGGCCACGGCGATGTGTTCAATAGCGCTTTCGAGATTGGCTTCGTCAGCGGAATTGCCGAACAGATCGGTGATGACTTTCTGGCCCGTCAGCGCGGCGAAGGTAAGCGGCGTGATGAACTCGCGCGCGCCACGCGTCATGACCACTTCCACCGTGAAGCCCACCTGCTGCAACAGGCGCACCAGTTCCGCACCCTTGTAGGCGGCGACTCCCCCGGTCACACCCATCGTGATTCGCATGGAGTCCCCTATTTGCGGCGCTTGTTGCCGTCCTTGTCAGTGTCGATGGAATCGGGCTCGACGAAATCGTACTCGAGCAAACTGTGATCGAGTTCTTCGACGGCGATTCGCGTAGCTTTCAGCGTCCGCGGATTTTCCACCAGCGGTGGCGCCCCGGCCATAATCTGCCTGGCGCGTCTTGCCGCCAGAACTACATATGCAAACTGGCTCTCCGGAGCTTTGGTCAGCACATTCATCTTTAGTCTCCCCCAAACGATGCCAGAAGTTGTTCTACCCGGTCCTGCCGCCGCGCCTTTTTACAGCGCAGCGCCGTAACGATTGCCTGCACTTCTCGTCCCGCTTGTTCCACATCTTCATTGACAACGCAAAAATCGTAATATTTCCCAAACTCCGCAATTTCTTCGCGGGCTTTGGCCAATCGCCGCGCGATATCATCATCCGAATTCTGGCCCCGCGAACGCAAGCGCCGTTCCAGCTCTTCGCGCGACGGCGGTAAAATAAAAATGGCCACCGATTCGGGCAATTGCTGCTTCACCTGCGAAGCGCCCTGAACATCTATCTCCAGTACGAGGTCGAGCCCGGTCTTGCGCGACTCCGTGAGCCATTTCTTCGGCGTGCCGTAGGAATGCCTGCCGAAGACGCGGGCGTACTCCAGAAATTCGCCACCGGCGACCATCTCGCCAAATTCCGAGTCCGTGACAAAATCATAGCACTTCCCACTCGCCTCGGTCGCGCGACGCCCCCTGGTGGTACACGAGATGGAGGGCATGGTGCCCGGCATTTCCAAAACTTTTTGCACCAGCGTGGATTTTCCCGAACCCGAGGGGCCGGAGATGATGATCACCAGCGGCTCAATTTTTGCGGCATCGCTCATTCGATGTTCTGGACCTGCTCTCGCAATTTTTCGATGTCCGATTTAATTTCGAGAGCCAGGCCGGTGATGGCCAGAGCCTCGCTATCAACCCCCGGCGTTTTGGAAAGCAGGGTATTGGCTTCGCGGTGCATTTCCTGTAAAAGAAAATCGAGTTTCTTACCCATTTCGCCAGCGCCACGAAGCAGGTTCGCGAATTGCAACACGTGGCTGCGGAGGCGCTCCAGCTCTTCGCTGATGTCGCTGCGTTCAGCAAGGAGCGCGGCTTCTTGGGCGAGGCGCGCGGGTTCCAGGGCGACACCGCCCAATAATTCTTTCAGCCTGGCTTCGAGCCGCCGGGCAAAGGCGGGACGCAAGGTTTCGGCCAGCACGCGAACCTGATCGGCTTCGCCCTCGATTTTCGTGAGGAGTTTTTGCAGCTCATCAACTAGATGAGCGCCTTCCGCGCGGCGCATCTCGTCGAGCTTTACCAGCGCCTGGCGCAGGCAATCTTCCAGCGCGCGGCCGAGTTGCTCCTGGCTTTCGTCGGTTTGCGGTGTGGCGACGCCCAAGCCTGAAATCACCCCGGGCAAACGCAGAAGGGCGACGACGTCCACATCGGCGGCGGCACGCGTTTCCTGGCGCAAGGCTTCGGCGGCGCGAAGATAGGCCTTCACGAGATCCTGATTTACCTGGATGGTCGCGGCGCTGCGCGGTTCGGCGGCCACCTGAATTTCGACGTGACCGCGATGGATACGCTCGCGCACGGCTTGACGAAGCCGCGGCTCGTATATCTCCAAGCCCTCGGCCATTCTCATTTTCAAATCGAGAAAGCGATGGTTCACGCTTTTGATACTGACGCGTAACGCCAGATCGGGAGTTTCCGCGCGCGCCTGAGCGTAGCCGGTCATGGAAAGACATTCGGGTTTTCTGATTGCTGCTGGAGTTTGGCTCATAGGGTTTGCGGCTTGGTGGTTCCAATTTCGGACAACGTTCGTGCCGGCGCGAGCATGTCATCGTCAGCGAATTGAATATCGTGGAGGCGCGCGTACGTTCCGCCGCGCGCAAGCAACTCGGCATGCGTGCCGCTCTCGCGAATCTGGCCGTCTTCCAGAACCATGATGCGGTCAGCGCGGCGAATGGTGGCGAGGCGGTGAGCGATAACCAGCGTGGTGCGGCCGACCATTAAATTAGCGAGGGCTTTCTGGACAAACATTTCAGATTCGGCGTCGAGTTCAGAAGTGGCTTCATCAAGGATAAGAATGGGTGAATCTTTCAAAATGGCGCGCGCGATGGCGATGCGCTGGCGTTGACCGCCACTCAATCTGGTACCACGCTCGCCGACCAACGTGTCGTAGCCCTGCGGAAGCTCATTGATGAAATCGTGCGCCAGCGCGGCTTGTGCGGCGGCCACCACGCGCTCCCTGGGAACTCCTGTCAGGCCGTAACAAATGTTGTTCCACACCGTATCGTAAAACAAAATATTTTCCTGCGCGACCATGGCGATCTGATCGCGCAAGGAACGAATGGTGGCCTCGCGGATGTCCGCCCCGTCGATGCGGATGGCGCCGCTGCTGACTTCATGAAAACGCGGTAGAAGATTTACGAGCGTGGTTTTTCCCGCGCCGCTGGATCCCACGAAAGCGATCACTTCCCCTTTGCGGGTCTGCATGGTCACGTTTTGCAAAACCATGGCCGAGCCGGGCGTATAGCTGAAGCTGACGCGATCGAATTCGATTTCACGGGAGAAGGGCGGCAGGATTTTTGCGCCCGGCTGCTCGATGTTTTCCTGCTGCAGGTCAAGGTAGGCAAACACCTGTGTGCTGGCGCCCTGCGCGGCCTGGAATTGCTGGTAGACATTGCCCATGCGCTTCAGCGGCATGTAGGCGTTGAACATGGCGTAGATAAAAGTGAAAAACTGGCCGCTGGTCATAACACCGTGTTGAATCTGCCCCCGGGCGTATAACAGCAGTAAAGGAATAACGATGGCGCCGAGCAGATCCATCAGCGGCGAGGTGATTACCGCGGCGCGAACCCAGCGCATATTTTCGCGCAGCAAGCGCCGGGAGGCGTCGCGAAACTTGCGAATCTCAAACTGCTCCATTCCAAAGGCTTTTACGACGCGATTGCCGCTTACGGTTTCCTGCAGGATTTGGCTCAAGTCCCCCAGGCGATTCTGACTGTTTTCCGCCGAGCGGCGAATTTTGCGGCCAAATTTATTGACCGGCAGAAGGACCAGTGGCAGAAGAAACGCGGCTCCAAAAGCCATTTTCCAGTTCACTATCAACAGGACACTAACAAAAACCAGGAAGGTGAATCCTTTTTGAAAGAGGTCGGCCAGATATTCGCTCAGGGCGATGCGGGTACGCTCCACATCGTTGATGACCGTGGAGTTCAAGCGCCCGGTGGGATTGTGCTGAAAGAAACCCATGGGCTGGCGAATCAAGCGCGCGTACACCTGGTTGCGCAGATCGGTGACCGCGGATTGACCTACATACTGGATTTGGGTGGTGCCCAGATATTCCGCGACAGCTTTTGAAAAATAGAGAATCAGCAAGGTGAAGGTGAAAACGGTCCAGACGTTATGAATTCTCGGCGGGAAAAAGTCGTTGAGATAAATGATGTGGCCGGACCAGGGCAGCTTTACCAGCGCAAGCATGGAACCGACAGCGGCAGGATTTAAAACTCGGTCGACGGCCGGAGCGACCATCAAGGCCACGCCGCCCTCCGCGAGGGCCACGAAAGCCAGCAACAAAATGCCCACGCCCAGGCGGAAGGAATAGGGCCGCACATAATTCAACAGGCGTTTCAATTGTGGTGAAAACAACGATGCCACGCTGCTGGCTCCCCCGAACAACTCTCTTGGTACGCTATTCGCCACCCAAGGGTGTGTCAAGTTACGGCACGCTCTTGGAGCGGCTGTCAACGACGCCGGCGGCTACGCTGGCCCTACTTCTCTATGTCGCGATGAATGACCTTCGCGGTAACCACGCCATGCTTGCCCAGGGATTTTTTCACCGATTCCGACATCATCACTGAGCGGTGCTTTCCCCCGGTGCATCCGAAAGCGATGGTCAAATAACTTTTACCTTCGCGGATGTAGTGCGGGATCAGATAAGTAAGCAGGCCATCGATGCGCCGCAAAAATTCTCCCGTTTGAGGGAAAGAGCGAATGTAGCGCCGGACTTTCGAATCTTTGCCGGTGAACTCGCGCAGCCGCGGTACGAAGTGAGGATTGGGCAGGAAGCGCACATCAAAAACCAGGTCGGCATCGGTAGGCACTCCATAGCGAAAACCAAAACTGACCACTGATACCATAAGCGGATGCTTGTCGGGATTTTTAAAACGCTGCGTAACAAAGTGACGCAGTTCGTGGACATTGAACTGCGTACTGTCTATGACCACATCAGCGAGCTTACGAATCGGCGACATCAGGGCGCGCTCGTGCTCCAGACTTTCGCGCACGGAAAAATCCTTGCCCAGGGGATGCGGCCGGCGCGTTTCGCTGTAGCGGCGCAACAGTGCGTCGTCGTTGGCTTCTATGAATACCAAGGTGATGGGATGGTCCTTGCGCAAATGCTTCAACAAAGGCGGCAATTTCTGCAGCTGCCGTCCTTCGCGCGCGTCAATCATTAATGCGGCGCGAGAAAAATCGCCTTCATTGGCGGCGTGCAGTTCGGCAAAAATGGGCATCAGCTCGACAGGAAGATTGTCGACGCAGTAGAAACCCATGTCTTCAAAAGCCTTCAGTACGGTGCTTTTTCCGGAGCCGGAAAGTCCGGTGAGGACTACCAAATGCCGCGCGTCATGTCTGGCGGGCTGTCGTTTCACAGGCGGCGCGGCCTAACTCTTGACTCGACGCTGGTGCGTGCTGGGGATGCGCATGTCTTCGCGATACTTGGCCACGGTACGGCGGGTAACATGAATGCCGGCATCGTCGAGTTTCTTGGCGATCTGCTCGTCGGTGAGCGGCTTGCTGCCGTCTTCTTCTTCAATCATTTTTTTGACCACGCGCTTGAGGGTAAGCAGCGACATCGCGCCGCCCTCCGGGCCGTTCACGGATTCGCTGAAGAAGGATCGCAGTTCGAGCACGCCCTGCGGCGTGTGCGCATATTTGCTGGCCACCGCGCGGCTCACCGTAGAAGGATGCACCCCCACTTCTTCGGCCACTTCCTTGATCATCATGGGCTTCAGCGCGTCCTGCCCGTGATCCAGAAATTCGCCCTGGCGCGCGATGATGGACTGGCACACGCGAAGTATCGTGTGCTTGCGCTGCTCGATGTTTTTCATCAACTGGATCGCGGCCGTAAAGCGTTCTTTCACGTAGTTGCGCACGTCGCGATCAGAAGCGTCTTTCACCAGGAGCCGCCGATACGTGGGGCTCAGGCGCAGTTGCGGCATGTCATCTTCGTTGAGGAAGGCGACCCACTGGTCGTCTACTTTGCGAAAGTAAACGTCCGGCTCAACCAGGCGCGGCTCGGTTTTGTTGTAACGCAAGCCCGGGCGCGGATCGAGTTTTTTGATAACTTCAAGCGAACGCTTGACGACTTCCAGAGGACGGTTCAATGCGCGAGCTACTTCTTTCAGCTGGTTGCCCTGTACCTGCTTCAAATGATCGGAAACGATTTGCTGCGCCAGCGTGTTCTGCGGATCGAAGGCCTTGATCTGCAACAACAGGCATTCGCGCAGGTCGCGCGCGCCGACGCCGATGGGGTCGAAGTCTTGCACCACGGCGAGCGCATCGTCCAGATCGTCCTGCGAATATTTCCCATTCTGCGAAAGCTCTTCGGTGGAGGCGGTCAGGTAACCATTCTCATCGAGGTTGCCGATGATACTTTCGGCCAGCTCCTTCACGGTATCGGAGCAGATAGTCACGCTGAGTTGCCAGGTGAGATGTTCGGTCAATCCGCTGGGAGAGGATAAGAACTTTTCGAACGAGGGGCGCTCGGAAACTTCACGCTCCTGCGACTGGCCGCCATCGCCGCCGGTATCGAGATACTGGTTAAAAAAGCTGCCGACATCGAACTCATCGAAGGGATTGGCTTCGGGCTTTTCAGGAACTTTTTCCGTTTCGGCCTTGAGGAAATTTTCGTCGCTGTAATTGTCAGTCTGGGTGGGCTCTTCGCTGAGTTCTTCCAGGACGGGATTGGCGATCATTTCCTGGTTGATCATTTCGCGCAGTTCCAGACGATTCAGTGCCAGAACGCTGACCATCTGCACTAAACCAGGCGTCAGAATCTGCTTCTGCGACACCCTCAGGTTTAGTTTTAGTCCCTGCCACGCCATTCTGTTTGGCCCTCTGCTGCTAACCCGCTAATTCAACCGGAAGTGATCACCGAGATAGACGCGACGCACTTCCGCATCGTTGCTCAGGGCCTCCGGGGTGCCCTTCGCCATTATTTTCCCATGATTTACGATGTACGCGCGATCGGTTACGTTGAGTGTTTCCCTCACGTTATGGTCGGTGATCAAAACGCCAATTCCCGACCCGCTCAAATCACGGATGGTTTCCTGCAGATCCTTGACGGTCAGGGGATCGATGCCGGAAAAAGGCTCGTCCAATAGAATAAAGGATGGCGACAGCGTCAAAGAGCGCGCGATTTCCAGGCGCCGGCGTTCCCCGCCGGAAAGCACATAGGCTTTGCTGGTACGAACGGTCTCCAGACCCATCTGAGCGAGAAGCTCTTCCAGGCGATCGCGCTGCTGCTCAGGAGTCAGCGGGAGGGTTTCGAGTACCGCCAAAAGATTCTCTTCACACGTAAGTTGCCGAAAAACCGAGGGTTCCTGGGGGAGGTAACTGATTCCGCTGCGGGCCCGGAGATACATAGGGAGGTCCGTGATTTCCTCCCCGTTGAGCAAGACATGACCGGAGTCCGGGCGAGTCAGCCCGACCATTATATAGAAGGTAGTGGTTTTCCCCGCGCCGTTGGGGCCGAGCAGCCCCACAACTTCACCCTGGCCAATCTCCAACTGCACGTCGTCGACCACCTTGCGGCCGCGATAAGTCTTACTTAACTCAACAGCTTGGAGATTCAGCATACCTCGTCATTTCTCGACTCGGTGTTTCGTCAGGGTACGCGAGCCATTTTCTGAATCGACGATGATCGTATCATCCGCTAAAAAGAAGGTCAATTGACGCCCGGTAGTGGTCCCTTGCGTGCCGTCGAAAAGTGTGGGATTTCCGCCGCTCATGACAAATTTTCCGTCGGCGGCGGTGTACTCCGCGCGCTCGGCGGTGGCTTTCCGCGACTGCTCTTCGACGGTAACGCCGCCGGTGCCGACTGCGCGGCTGATTTGTTGAGCGCCGCCCGTGGCCTTCGACG
>JALYLI010000018.1 GCA_030774335.1 Acidobacteriota bacterium
AACAAATCTTCCCCAAAACAGCCGGCCCGCGCGCGCCCGTGGCCGAAAAAATATTCCCCGGCCTCTGATGAAAACTCTCATACGCCAGCAACGCAAACGCAAATGCTTCCTTCGCCTCCTCGGGCACTCTTAGGTTCGAAGAAGGAACCACCTCCACGCCGGGGAGCGCCGCACTCAATTGCGCCATGATCAACGGGTTGCGCGCACCGCCACCCGAAACAATTAGTTGGTGAATCTTTACTGTGGGTGTAACGAAACGGTTCAACGCATCCACCACCGACAATGCCGTAAAAATCGTCGCGCAGCGAATCAAATCATTCGGCTTCGCGCGATACTTGCGGCCCAGCGCGAGTACCTTCTTCAAATAATCCGTCCCGTAATATTCGCGCCCGGTGGATTTCGGGGGCGGTAATTGCAAATACCCATCGCGCATCAATTCATCCAGCAGCGCTGGATTCGCGCGTCCAGCCAATGCCATCCGCGCATTGTCATCGAATTTCCGCCGCCCGCGCGTAAAATGCGACACCAACCCGTCAATCAACATATTCGCCGGCCCGGTATCAAACGCAAACATGCCTTCCCGGGTAGCGCCAGCCGGAATCACTGTGACATTTGCAATCCCGCCCAGATTCAGAGAAACACGGCCCAGTCGCGCATCCTTATATAGAAGATAATCCGCGTAGGGCACGAGTGGCGCACCCTGCCCCCCCAGCGCCATATCCGCCGGACGAAAATCCGCGATCGTTGTCACGCCCGTCTCCGCGGCAATCACCGCGGCCTCGCCAATCTGCAAAGTAGAAGCAGCGCGCGCGCCGAGGCAGGGAACCGCCTTCCCTTGATGAAAAATTGTTTGCCCGTGGCTTCCAATCAGATTCAGGGAAGCAAGCGCCACGCGAAATCGCTTGCACGCCGTGCGGGCCGCCGCGGCAAAAAGCATACCGAGTCGAAAATTAAGCTGGCTCAAGTCTCCCGCGGTGATTTTGCGCTGTTCCGCCACCCGTAAAATCTCCGCACGCACCTCCGCCGGAAATTTCACCGCGGTACAATTCAAAAGCCGCCCCTTCACTCGCGGTGGCGCCCCGGAAATGCGCGCCAGCGCCACATCAATTCCGTCCGACGAAGTGCCGGACATCAACCCCAGGACCAGCATCCCGCGCTCTCTCCCCGGTGCTCTCATGAAATCTGCTTCTTCAATTCCGCCAGCAGATTCAGCGCGTCCAAGGGTTTCAACTGATCCAGATCCGCGCCTCGTAACTTCTCAAGTACTTCACGATCCAGCGCCGTAAATAAGACTTCCTGATGCCCGTTATGATTTGCATTTCCATTCGCACCCGGCGAAAGGGTCTCGCTTAACTCATGTTCGTTCAGCTCGTGCTTCAAAAGCACCTCACGCGCGCGCGCAATCACGCTGCGCGGCAATCCCGCAAGACGCGCTACCTCAATTCCATAACTTTTATCCGCGCTTCCAGGTTCCACTCGGCGCAAAAATACAATCTCGTTCGGTGTTTCTTTCACCGACACATGCACGTTCTTCACCGCCGTCAGCAGATCCGCCAGTTCCGTCAACTCGTGATAGTGCGTGGCAAAAAGCGTGCGTGCCCCGGTGTGCTCCTGCAAGTGCTCCACCACCGCCCAAGCGATGGAGAGTCCATCAAACGTCGAAGTCCCGCGCCCCACTTCGTCCAGCAAAACCAAACTCGCCGGCGTGGCGTGATGAAGAATCGACGCGACTTCGCTCATCTCCACCAAAAAAGTGGAACGTCCACGCGCGAGATTGTCGCTGGCTCCGATGCGCGTAAAAATCCTGTCGGTAATCGGCAACTTCGCCTGCCTTGCCGGCACGAAGCTGCCCATTTGCGCCATCAACACAATCAGCGCCGCCTGCCGCAAGTACGTCGACTTGCCTCCCATGTTCGGGCCGGTGATCAGCAGCAATTGCTGTCGCTGTGATTCCAGGTATAAATCGTTCGGCACAAATCGCTCGCCGCGTCGACGCAGCAGTTCCTCGATCACCGGATGCCGTCCCTCGATGATCAGCAATTCGCCAGTCGACTTAAACTCCGGGCGCGCATATCCGCGTTCCGCCCCCAATTTCGCAAACGAGGTCAACACATCCAGTTGCGCAACCGCGCCGGCCGTCACCCGCAGCCGCGCCGCGTGCGCCGCCACCCCCGAGCGCAACTCCACAAATAATCGCGTCTCGATCTCCGCGATGCGCTCGTCCGCTGCCAGGATCTTTCGCTCGTACTCCTTCAGCTCCGGCGAAGTAAACCGCTCCGCATTTACCAGCGTCTGCTTGCGTTCATAGTCCGCCGGGGCGGCATGCAAATTCACTTTGGAAATCTCGATGTAATAACCAAAGATCGAATTAAAGCGAATCTTCAGCGAGTTAATCCCGGTGCGCTTTCTCTCGCGCTCCTCCATGGCCGCAATAATCTGCTTGCTGTGCTGGCTCAAATTTCTCAGCTCGTCCAACTCGCCATCAAATCCGACGCGAATCATTCCCGGCGTGGTCGCCAGCGCCGGCGGGTCGTCCGCGATTCCGCGCTCCAGTCGCTCGCGCACGTCGCTCAATTCATCAATGTCTCCATAAATCTTACGCAGCAGTTCGCTTCCGCCCGCGGGAGGCGGTGTTAGAAAATTCTTCAGCACCGGAAGCTGCCCGAGTGATTTGCGCAGCGCCACCAACTCGCGGGGAGTTGCCAAACCCAGTGTGACGCGGCTGGTAATCCTTTCGAGATCCAGAATTCCCTTCAACTCTTTGCGAATTTCGCCGCGCACCATGGTTTGTTGCACCAGATGCGCCACCGCGTTCAGACGGCGATCGATCGCTTCCACATCGATTAACGGCCGCATCATCCATGCACGCAGCAGCCGCGCACCCATGCCGGTAATCGTCACATCCAGCGCGGCAATCAACGTCGTCGGCCCCACGTGCCCGCTTTCCTCCGTGAAAATTGGGTTCACCAACTCCAGGTTGCGCACCGAAACCGGATCGAGCACCAGCGCATTATGCTGCTCGTAAAACCGCACGCCATCGAGATGCCGCAGCGCCTCCACGCTGTGCGCATCAGCACCCCGAGCGGCGTTTTCCCTCAGGTAATGAATAATCGCGCCCGCGGCGGCGAGCGATTGCGGGTGCCCATCGAGCCCGAAGCCGGTCAACTCCGCGACGCCAAACTGCTCGCGCAAAACGCGTGCGGCGTAGTCATGTTGAAAAATCCATTCATCCAGACGCGATTCCACCCCGCCCGCGCCATCCAACAGGGAAGCCTTCGCCGTTTCAAAAAGTTGTTGTGGACGTGGCAGCAATGTCTCGCGCGGCCGCAATATCTGCAGTTCGTCTCGCAAAGCGTCCGCGGCGCTCGCCCCGGCGAATTCCGTGGCTTGAAACTCTCCCGTGGATAAATCCACATACGCCATTCCGAGCGTGTCACCCGATGGAGCCTTGGCTACCGCGGCCAAATAATTATTCTCTCGCGCCTCCAATACCGCGCCATCTGTCGCGGTCCCGGGCGTGATGACCCGCACCACCTCGCGGCGCACAATTTTCTTTCCGGGGCCTGGCAACTCCATCTGGTCGCAAATCGCAATCTTGAATCCCGCGCGAATCAGCCGCGCGATATATCCGTCCGCCGCATGATAGGGCACGCCGCACATCGGTATCGGCTGGCCCTTTTCTCTGTTCCGGGAAGTGAGTGTGATTTGCAGTTCGCGCGCGGCGATGATCGCGTCTTCGTAAAACAATTCGTAGAAATCGCCCAGCCGGAAAAGCAGCAGCGCGTGCGGGTAGCGTGCCTTGATTCCCTGATACTGCTGCATGAGCGGCGTAGTGGCTTCGCTCAACGCCATAAAAGGCCGTTCAAACCTGCACGGACGGGCCGCGCCGAAGAAAAGTCTGCACCGTTCACTCGCGTATTCCCGATTGCGTCAGCAGGAACGCGTAATCCAGCGCGATTTCCCGCAGATAATCGTAGCGGCCCGAGGCTCCGCCGTGGCCCGCACCCATATTCACCTTGAATAACAAACAGTTATTGTCCGTTTTCTTGGCGCGCATTTTCGCCACGTATTTCGCCGGCTCCCAGTACATCACCTGGCTGTCATTCAATCCCGTTTTCACCAGCATTGCCGGATACGCGCGTCGCGTCACGTTCGTGTACGGGCAGTACGATTTCATCACCCAGTAATCTTCCGCGATTTGAGGATTCCCCCACTCTTCAAATTCGCCCACCGTCAACGGCAGGGAAGCGTCCAGCATGGTGTTCAGCACATCCACAAACGGCACGTGCGTGATCACCGCGTGAAACAAGTACGGCCGCAGGTTTGTCACCGCGCCCATCAACAATCCGCCCGCGCTCCCGCCTTCAATCACCAGTTTTCCCGGCGACGTATACCTCTTGGTGATCAGAAATTCCGCGACAGAAATAAAATCCGTGAACGTATTCATTTTCTCGCGCATGCGCCCGCCATCGTGCCACGGCTTACCCAGTTCGCCGCCGCCGCGAATATGCGCGATGGCAAATATCACCCCGCGATCCAGCAGGCTCAGCCTATGTGAGCTGAACGTCACCGGCACGGAAATTCCATAACTACCGTATCCATAGAGCAGCAGTGGCGCGCCGCCCGTGCTTTCCTCCGGCCATCTCGGCTCATGTGCAAAAGCGTCTCGCCGGTACACCAGGGAGATGGGAATGCGCGTCCCATCAGCCGCCGTGGCGTGCAGGCGTTCACTCACGTAGCGCCGCGGCTCGTATTCACCCAGCACCGGCTGCTGCTTCAGCAACACGCGCGCGCGTGTCCGCACGTCGTAATCAAAAACCGATCGCGGCGTGACAAACGATTCGTATTGAAATCTCACTTTATCCGTAACAAATTCTGGATTCGCTCCTGGCGCGGCGTTATAGGCCGGCTCCGTGAATTCAATCCGGTGCGAATCCTCAAGATAATTTGCTTCGCGCTCCTCCACGTTCCTTTGGCGGCTCTGCAGTCCTACAACGCGCAGGTACGGCAACCCGCCCTCACGTTCATCCAGCACCAGGTGATTTGCAAACGCATGCACACCGCTCAGCATCACGTCCGGCCGGTTGGGGATCACCTCGCGCCACAATCGTCGCGCGGGGTCCTTCACAAAAACTTCCATCAACCGAAACGTCCGTCCGCCCGAATTGGTGCGAATAAAGAAGGCTCCGCCATCCGTATCACTCGTGCTGCCGGCTGCGATAGCCGCGCCTTCATGATGGTGTTCAACGTAATACTCGTGGTTCTCCTCGCGCGCCTCGATCAGCAAAAATTTACCCGCCGGATATTTCGCCGAAAGAAAACTCACTTCGCTAGCCGTATGGCTCGCGCACGTGAGCAGCAAGAAATTCCCGGTCCGCGTACGCTCCACGCCGATGCGAAACCGCTCGTCCCGTTCTTCATACAGCAGCATCGGCGCTTCGTCCGATCCCAGCACGTGCCGGTACAAGCGGTAAGACCGCTTCGTCGTGTCATCTTCTTCCGTAAAAAACAGCGTGCGATTGTCCGCCGCCCACGCCACGCTGGTCACGCGCTCAAAGCGCTCGCCAAAATTCTCGCCGCTCGCCAGGTTTTTCACTTGCAGCGTGTACTGCCGGTAGCCGGTCGTGTCCGTCGAATACGCCAGCAGTTCATTGTCGTCGCTCACCTCAAACGAGCCAAGTCCGAGAAACGAATGGCCCTCCGCCAGCGCATTCAGGTCCAGCAACACCTCTTCCGGCGAACCTTCCACATCCTGCTGGCGGCACCGCACCGCATACTGTTTGCCTTCCTCGGTGCGAGAAAAATATCTGTATCCCCGCAACCGGTATGGCACCGACAAGTCCGTCTGCAAAATCCGCCCCAGCATCTCCTGATAAAGTTTTTCCTGGAGCGCTTCTGTGGGCCTCAGAATCGCGTCGGTGTACGCGTTCTCGGCTTTTAAATACTCGATGACCTCATCGCTCTCTTTATTTCGCAGCCACGCGTAATGATCCACGCGCCGGTCGTCGTGCAGAATCGCTTCCACAGGTTCGCGCCGCGCCACTGGAGCAGCTGGCACGGCCACACCATTGCCGGATGTCCCACTCGTAAAAATAGCCGTCGCGGCCTTGGACTCAGTGCTCATTTGTCTCTATCGTGGTCATGTGCTCTCGAACGCTGGTCATTCATAGCGCACACTCAGAAAGTTGTTTTGGCTTCGTCGGCTATCTTATCGGAACTTCGCACCCGTATAAAGCCGCCTCGCAGTTACTTTTTCAAAGAAGTGTTCGCCGTACGCGGCGAATGGTTAGAATGATCTGCCATGCCTAATGAAACTGAAATCAAACTAAAAATCCGCGACGTCAAGGCTTT
>JALYLI010000019.1 GCA_030774335.1 Acidobacteriota bacterium
GGCGGACAATTTCCACGACCCATCGTTGATACGATTCTTTCGCGGGAGCAATTTCGGCGCGCGGATATTCTTCGCGCAGCTCGGCGAGCAATTCTGGTTCGGCGCCGCCGAGATACACGGCGGAAACGCCGCGCTCCGTGGCGGCCACCAGCACTTTTCCGAGCGGTGACTTGGCAATGGTGTAGTTGAGACGCATTCCCTTTCCTCCTTTTTGATAAGCTGCGGGGGTCATGCCCAGTTGCGCGTCGCTGCGTTCGTAAACGCGGCTGGAAGATCCGTAGCCGGTTTCGTACAGCGCGTCGGTGATATTTTTTCCGCTGCGCAATAAAATTTTGAAGCGCTTGAGGCGCAAGGCGTCGGCGAGGTCGCGCGGAGCGAGTCCGGTGACCTGCTGGAAAGCGCGGCGCAGAGCCGAGGCGCTGGCGCCGAGCTTGCGCGCGAGCGTGGCGACGCGAAGATTTTCTTCGTGGTTGTGCGCGAGCTCGCGCGCGGCACGTTCCACCAGCGCCAACGGACCTGATTTTTCGTTGGGCTTGCAGCGGAGACAGGGACGGTAGCCCTGCCGTTCGGCTTCGTCGCCGGTGCGGAAGAAGACCACGTTGCGGCGCAGCGGGCGGCGCGCCGGGCAGGACGGCCGGCAATAAATGCGCGTGGAGCTGACCCCGAGAATGAACGTGCCGTCGGCGCGCGCGTCACGCGCCAGGGTGGCGCGCCAGTATTGCTGGGCGGCGCGGGGGGTGATGTTCGTATTGGTCGATGAGGAGCTCATGTACGAGACAAAATTAACCCAGGCGGGGGAACAATGCTATCCGCTAGCGCGCGCCAAAGTGATTATTTTTTTTTGGGGGGGCAGGCAGAGCAGCATTTCTCCGGACGACCCACTTTCCAGGCTAGGCGACACATCGAAGAGAGATTCCTCCGCCGCGCAAGCCGACTCGTTCGCGGAGCGAACGAGAAGATAAAGCATCGGCTTGCTCTGGTCGGAATGACCGAGCTAGGCCCTTTCTTTAGTGATTGCACACTCATGGGAAAAGTCGCGCTTCGCAGAAAGTTCCCTAGTGTTCCCCCGTTTAGAACGCGACCCAGAAAAAATTCCAGGGTCGGGCACCCTCCGCGTTTCTGCGGTCTGTAGTGGGTGTTACTTTTTCGATGTGACTACGATTTTTCTGATGCGAACCGCCCAGGCAGGTAAATCCGGCCGGATAGGGGGTATGGACCGTCGACTGGTTGGTTGGCAAAATCATGATTCGTTTCTAATGTTGACGGCGACGGCTTTCTGGGGGGCGCTGATGACCAGCATAACGGCGGTGAGGATGATGGCGGCGGCGATTACGGTGCGGGCAGTGATGGGTTCGGCGGCGAGCAGCCAGCCTAGAAAGAGGGCGACGACCGGATTCACGAAGCCGTAGGTGGCTACCTTGGCGGCGGTGCTCTTTTTGAGGATGTAAAGGTAGGCGGTGAAGCCCATGCCGGAACCGAAAACGATCAGATAGATGAGCGCCATCCACGAGCGTGCGGTGATGGCGGCGAAGTGTAAGGCGGTGAATTCGCCGGAGACGATGGCGGCGATCCACAAGGCGGCGGCTCCGGCCAAGCTCTGCATGGCTACTACGAGGAGTGGCGAACCGGGGACCGGGCGATGCTTGGAATAGAGAGAAGCGCAGGCCCAAACGAACGAGGCTACCATCAGGACGCCGGTACCGAGGAGGTCGGTGCGATGGGCACCTCCTAATTTCGCCGGACCGACCAACAGAGCGAGCCCGACGAATCCCAGAAGCAAGCCCGCGAAGACACGCGGGACGGGCCGGGTGCCGCCGGGCCGGAGCCAGTCGACAATGACCAGCCAGAGTGAGACGGTGGCTACCAGCAGGGCGGCGATGCCGGAGGGCACGCGCTGCTCCGCCCAACTGAGGCCGCCGTTGCTGACGCAGAGTAAGAGGACGCCGGTGACAGCGGCGGTCCACCAGTTCGCGGCGGAGGGCTTGAAGCCGGTTTTCCAGCGCAAAATCGGGTAGAGGATGAGACCGACGAGCGAGTGGCGTATCGCGGCCATGGCCAGCGGCGGGATGGATTCGATGGCGATGCGGATGCCGATATAGGTGGAGCCCCACAGGATGTAGACGGCGGCGAAAGCGAGCGGGACCCAGCGTTTGGATACCGCGCGAGGAGACTTTACCGTGGCTGGAGGGGTTTCAACTTCAATCGCAGTAGGTGGCATTCCTGAGGCTAGTCCATTTGTAGCCGCGAACGGCGGCGGCGTCGAGCGCCATATTGGCAGTGGGATACGGCGATGCGAACAAATACGAACACGGGCGGCCGAGTGATGCCATCCGATTTACACGATCAATGTTTCGGAAGCGAACCTAGTACCATTACCAAGTGTTTGGTTTTAGGGCACCCGCGTAATTTCCCACAGGTTGACGGCCATGGCTGTGAGGTGGCATCTTAGCAACCCGCTCTTCCAGCTGTGGATTCCCTTCCACACCGTGAAGACGGAAGTAGGCTCGCCAGACAAAGCAGCATCTCTGAGGGGAGATGAGCGCAAGCAATCTCGCATTTTCGCTGACTGTCCCAGTAAAGCAACCGGCTGAAACTTTGACCGAGTTGGGCGCTGGCCTTGGCGTTGTGGCGAGCGGACCTACGCTCTGTTGCAAGCCGCTGCTTCGTCCGGAGCTTCCTCGCCGGTTCATACGCGTGCCTACTCACGCCGTGGGCGTGCATCCTGAGCATCGCGAATATCCGCGCGCCAGCCTGAAACTGCCTTTGAAGCTGCGCAGCGTGAATGGCGAGGTCGAGACGTTTCCAGTGTCCCTGGTTACGCGCGATATCAGCTCCACCGGAGTCTATTTTCTGTGCCCCAAGGAATTGGCGATGCATGCGGCACTTGAGCTGCAGATTGTGCTGATCAGCAGGACGCTGGGACAAGGCAACGTGGTCATGGCTACTCTTGCGCACGTGACGCGCATGCAGCCGGCGGCCACTCCGGGATGGTTCGGCGTGGCGGCTACTTTTGATGATGTGCAGTTTGACCGCGACGATGTTGTGCCCTCGCGCTTTCACGACGTTTAAATTTTCCTATCCAATTTAAAAAATATTTATTCCTGGGGAAGAGCTGCGCGCGCGGCATGCTGTCCTTCTGGTATGTTGTTGCACTATGCCCCGCAGCGTGAATAAAACTGAAATCAAAGGCGTGCTTTTTGACTGGGATGGCACGCTGCTGGATTCGTTCGAGGCGGACTCGTCGGCGTACATGGCGATGTTTCGCGAGATGGGGATCTCCTGGGGCCTGGACGAACTTGCGCAACATTATTCACCGAACTGGTACGACGTTTATCGGGCCGCGGGCTTGGCTGAACAGCATTGGGACTCCGCCGACAGCGCCTGGCGCACGCATTATTCGGGGTTTCGACCCCAACTCATCGCCGGGGCGCGGAAGGTGCTCACCAGTGTTGGGCGCCGGTATCGACTGGGATTAGTGACCAGCGGCGATCGCGATCGGGTGCTGCGGCAGTTGCGCGAATTTAAACTGACGCGATCTTTTCGCGCACGGGTGTGCAGCGGAGATACGGAGCACAAGAAACCGCACGCGGGGCCGCTGAACTTTGCACTTCAGTGCATGGGATTGAGAGCGGAGCAGTGCGTTTATGTGGGGGACTCGCCGGAAGATGTCCAGATGGCGAGGAGCGCGAGGGTGCGAGTGATCGGCGTGCTGGGACCATTCCCAACGGAGAAACGTCTGCGCGCGGCGAAACCGGATCTGCTTCTCAATTC
>JALYLI010000020.1 GCA_030774335.1 Acidobacteriota bacterium
GAAATTTGGGTAACCCTTTGAGCAGCATCAATGGTTTGCGTGAAGGTAGTTCCCATGACGGAATAGGAAGTCATGTCTCCAGCCAGGTCGTAATTCACGTTGATGGGAAATGCGGTGTCCACGCAGCTTAGCGGGAGGCACCCCGAATGAGTTTTCACCCGTCCCATCGGGTCGTACCCATATGTCGCGGCTGCATTGACGTTGTTGGAGGTATGAACTAGCCGACCGATTCCATTTGTAATGGGCGCAGTACAAAACGAACATGCGTCATAGTAAAAATAAACGGCCAGCGATCCGTCGCTGTAACTCTTCTGAGTCAACCTGTTGAGTGCATCGTACGTGTAACCGGTGGTCACGGTGGACGTGCCGGTCTGATTGGGTAATGGGGCGACCTTGGTCTTCACGTTGCCGTTGCTGTCGTAGGTATAGGTAAGCGTGCCTGATTCGGGATTAATGGCGGTCAGGAGTTGGGACAAGGAATTATAGGTAAAGGTACGGTTGCGAGAGCCCGCTTGGACAACGCTTGTCAGGTTATCGAGAGCGTCGTAGGAATAGGTGGTTAGGTAATTTAATCCGGTAGGGTCTTCCGAGACTGAAATGAGACGGCCAAGGGCGTCGGAACACGATTTCCGCGCCTTCAGACTAGGATCGGTGACGGTGACACAGTTGCCAGAATAAGAGGTCAAGCTTGTGGAACCATCAGCTAGTGTTACGGTCGTTACGCGACCTAACGGGTCATAGCTATACGCCGTGATTCCGTCGCTTGACAAGGCGGTTGTGCGGTGAGGATTGCTCACAGTTTTTACGCGCCCCAGAGAATCGTACGTCGTATCCGTGTAGTCCGCGCCGTCTGGATCAGAGGTCAATCGTGTTTGTGTAGTTCTTCCCGTACCGTCAAAAATCGTTGTTCCAGCGAGGTTCAAGCTGGCGGTAATAGACTGATTTCTTGTGCTGCTCAATGGTGACGAGGTGTCGTTGTAAACGTTCTTCGTCTGGCCACCATCCCCAACTGCGCTAACGAGTGGGCGATTTAGTGCCAGGTCGTAGGTAAATGTTTGATAATCGGATTGCGGGATTGCTGCGATATTTGAGCATGCACTCGCTGCAGCGAAGTTTTGCCCGCATGATGCAGCCAATCTGCCAGTAGACCAATAGTACTGATTTCTTTGAATATGCGAAATGCCCGCAGTCGTCGGGAGGGTTACCTGCGTAACATAGGCTTGGGCGTTGCGATTCGTGACGTCCGTGAAGTTGTCAGCGTAGCTGAAAGTCGTGATGTTGCCATTGGGATCTCTTGTGGAGCGCAGATTTCCTAAATCGTCATAAGTATAAGTTGTCGTGAGCCAAACACCGTCGGTATTCCTCCACTGTTTTTTGGAGGTCATATTGCCGCGGGCTAGAAAAGTTGAAGAATAATTGGTGTAGTCGTGACCCGGGGCGGAACCGCTAGTGCTGATAAGCGGAGATTCATCATAGCCGAACTGTGTTTGGGCTACGATGGTACCGGCGCCGTTATAAATGATCCGACTGACTGGGCGATTGATTATGTTGATGGTGGTATAGGATGCGGATGAGAGATAAGAGATATTCGTCTGCCGCAGCAAAGCTCCGAAGGCGCCGCTACCGAAATCCCACTCTTTGATCCACTGTATAAGCTGATTCGCTCCAACAGAGGACACATAGGTGTATTCGAACTTTTTGACGAGGTTTGACGGACCATTTGGGATCGTTGTGGTGTAGCGAGTTGGACGGAAGTAGATATCGTAATCGATGTTGATTTTCTTTCCCCACTGGTTCCGCCAAAGCCTTGGACAACAGCGGCTACTTGATGAAGGTAACCAATCGCTGGGCAAGCGCGTTGACTTGGCGAGGAGTGGGACCTAACATGTGCGGAAATGTCGGACGCCCAGTCGTTTATCGGCAGGACCATTGCACATTACAAGATTGTGGATAAGCTCGGCGCGGGCGGGATGGGCGTGGTGTATAAGGCGCTGGACCTGAAGCTGGAGCGCACGGTGGCGCTGAAATTCCTGCCGCATGATGCGACGGTGGATGCACAGGACAAAGAAAGATTTTTGCGCGAGGCGCGCTCGGCGTCGGCGCTCGATCACGAAAATATCGGAGTGATTCACGGACTGGAAGAAGGCGAGGACGGGCAATTATTTATTGTGATGGGCTATTACGAAGGGGAGACGCTGCAGAAAGTTTTGCGGCGCGGCGGATTGCCGGTGGGCGAAGGATTGCAACTGGCGGTGCAGGTGGCGCGGGGATTGGGAGCGGCGCACGCGCGAAAAATCGTGCACCGGGACATCAAGCCATCGAACATCATCATCACGCCGACGGGGGTGGCAAAAATTGTGGATTTCGGGCTGGCGCGCGTGGCGGCTACGCCGAGCATGACGCAAAGCATGGTGGTGTCGGGGACTCCGGCGTACATGTCTCCGGAGCAGACGACCGGCGGAGTGGTGGACCCGCGCACGGACGTGTGGGCGCTGGGAGTGGTGATGGTGGAGATGTTCACCGGGGCGCATCCCTTTCAACGTGACAACACTGCGGCGCTGGCGTTCGCGATCTTGAACCAACCGCCGGCGGTACTGGATGCGGTGCCGCCGCTGATCCAGCCGATTGTGTATCGCGCGCTGGCCAAGGACCCCGCGCACCGATATTCGAATGCGGCGGAAATGTGCAAAGAGCTGGAAAACGTGCGCACGCAAATTACGGCACAGACGGAGGCTGGTGACGTTTCGAGCATGACGGTTAGCGGGCGGCCTTCCCGCGGGCTGAAGCAATACAAGGAACTGGCGTCTACTCCGCAGTGGGGCGCGACAGAGAAGAAAAGGGCGTGGCCGCGGCTGGCGGTGATTGGCGCGGCGGCGCTGGCCGGTTTGCTGTTTTTGATAACGCCGGTACGGGAACGTCTCGCGGGGCTGTTCGCATCGCGTAATGCGAAGCACATTGCGGTGCTGCCATTCGACAGCATTGGAAATAATCCAGCGGACGAGCCGGTGGCGGACGGATTGATGGACAGCCTGACCAGCAAACTTTCCAACCTGGGAGTGGCGCAGCAGTCGCTATGGGTATTGCCAGCGAGCGTGGTGCGCAGTCGCAAGGTAACCGATCCGGGGACGGCCTTTCGCGAACTGGGTGCGACGCTGGTGGTTAAGGGGAGTATCCAGCGGGTAGAGCAGGACGTGCACTTGACGGTCAACCTGATCGACACGCAAAACCTGCGGCAGATCGGCTCGGCGGCGCTTGAGGATCGCACCGGAGATCTGGCAGCGCTGCAGGATGAAGCAGTGGCGCGGCTGGCGCGGCTGATGAATATCAATGTGACCGCGGAAATGATTCGCACGACGGGCGGCAGCGTGGCGCCGGCGGCCTACGAGTCTTACCTGAAAGCCCTGGGATACACGCAGCGCTATGACAAGCCGGGCAATCTGCAACTGGCAATCGAAGCGCTGCAGTCGGCGGTACAAACGGATACGAGATTCGCGCTGGGATTTGGCGAGCTTGGCGAAGCGTACCGTTTGAAATACCAAACGGAGCAGGATCCCAAGTGGATGGAACAAGCGCTGGCGAACTGCAAGCGCGCGCTGGAACTGCAGGACCGGCTGCCGAGCGTTTATGTGACGCTGGGGCGCGTCCATGATGCGACGGCGAAGCATGATCTGGCGGTGCAGGAGTTTCAGCATGCGCTGGAGCTGGATCCGCGAAATGCCGACGCGCTGAACGGGATGGCGCATGCGTATGAAAATGCCGGGAGGATAAAAGATGCGGAAGCGGCGTACCAACGGGCCGCGGCGTTGCGGCCGGACTACTGGGACGGGTACAACACGCTGGGATTGTTTTATGACCGGCAGCGGCGCTACGACGAGGCGATCACGCAACTGCGCAAGGCGGCGGAACTGACTCCCGATAATGCGCAGTTGTACTTCAATATGGGCGCGGTGTTCGTGGATAGCGGAGACCAAAAGAAACGGCCCGAAGCAGAAACGGCGCTGAGAAAATCGATCGAATTAAATCCGACGTATGCGGCGTACGCCAACCTGGGGATTTTGTACGCGCAGGAAAAGCGCTACGAGGAGTCGGCGAAGATGTCGGAGAAAGCACTACAGCAGAATGACAAGGACTTCATCGTGTGGGACAACCTGGCGGGGGCTTACGAGTGGATGGGGAACAAGGGGAAGGCGGAGGCGGCGCGAGGGCGGGAGCTGCAATTGTTGGAGCTGCAGGCCAGCGCGAAGGCGCGGGACCCGCAAGTTCAATCGGTGCTCGGGGTTTTGTATGCGCAGAAGAAAATGCGTGACAAAGCGCTGCCGCGGGTGCAAGCTGCGCTGGCGCTTTCGCCCGAGGACCCTGGGATACTCGCGAATATCGGCGAGGCTTATGAGGATCTGGGCGAACGGCGCGAAGCCATAAAGTTCCTTCAAAGAAGCATGGAAAAAGGCACGGCGATCGAAGACCTGCGCGCGAATCACGCCCTGCAAGACTTGCTTTCCGATACGAACTTTCGGCCCCCAGCGAAGCAACTCAACTGATAAAGGAGAACGAAAATGGCACAACCTGGCCCAGCACCGATAGGGAGCACAAGCGATACGATCACTGTGAACGCGGATGGCACGTACAGCCCAAGCAGCATCAGCATCAACAATGGAGGAGTGGCGAAGTTTGATGTCACTTATCCGGCGGGAATGACGGTGTGCAATATTGCCATCGGTGGAATCACGTTCTCGGTGTCTGATGACGCGACTACCGGCGGCACGGTGAAGATCGGGTCGTAAGTAATTGCGATACATCGGTGTAACGGATAGACAGGGCCCGTTCTGGACAGTTTTTGTCGCCGGAACGGGCCGAAATTTTTTTGCAATCGATGCGCCGGATGCCGAAGGGTTGGAGAATGGCAGCGCGGGAAAGGTCTCCCCCGCCACAGCGGTACACCCGCAAACCTCGTGGACAGGCGCGCGAACTTACGAACCACACCCAGTCCGCAGGGGTCAGCGTTTGGCGAGTTGATTCCTATGTGTGACGTTACCGACCGGAGGCATGGGTAGAAAATAGAGTATGGGATTCGGAGAGAATTCGCGGACACTGTGGGTGTACAGGCACGATATATTAAGGAACAGAATCGAACTGACATGGGGGCGCGAAGACTGGCTGGAGCGTGAGGTAGTCCAAGGGGGCTGCACGCTGTTGGCCTGATTCGAGTTGACGAAAAGTGCCGTTTATCAATTTTCCCGCGCGCGAAATCAACTGCAAACTGGTGTACTACGGTCCAGGTCTGGGCGGAAAGACCGCCAACCTGCAGTGGGTGTACGACCATACGGGCCAGAACCAGAAGGGCAAGATGGTGTCGCTGGCCACGGAGACAGACCGCACGCTGTTCTTTGATTTTTTGCCACTGGACCTGGGGACGGTGCGCGGATTCAAAACGCGCTTTCATCTTTATACCGTGCCGGGGCAGGTATTCTATGAAGCCAGCCGCAAGCTGATTTTGAAGGGCGCGGACGGCGTGGTGTTTGTGGCGGATTCGCAGGAAGAGCGGCTGGACGCGAATTTTGAAACGATGGAAAATTTGCAGGAACATCTGAAAGAACACAACCTGAAATTCGAATCGATTCCGTATGTACTGCAATTGAACAAGCGGGATTTGCCGAATGTGTTGAGCATCGAGGAGCTGACGAAACAGTTGCAGAAAAAAGGCGAGCCGGTGCTGGAAGGCGTGGCGGTGACCGGGCAGGGCGTGTTTGAGACTTTGAAGGAAGTGGC
>JALYLI010000021.1 GCA_030774335.1 Acidobacteriota bacterium
GCCGGGGCCGCCCCACTCTTCCGGCATCATCATGCCGCAGCAGCCGAGAGCCGCGATACTGCGGATCTCCGCTATCGGGAACTTCTCCTCGCGGTCGCGTTGCTTCACCGAAGGACGCACTTCCGCCTCCATGAACTGGCGGACCGTGTCGCGAATCAGTTTTTGGTGGTCGTTTAGAGAAAAATCCATCGGTTCGGGTGTACAGGCGATGCTAACACAGGCAATAAGGGCTTCCCAATTCACAGGCACGTGATCGAATTGGAGAATAGGTAAAACCCGGAATCTAAAGCCGGGATCCTGAAAGATCAATCAGAGCTTGAAAAGTTCGCGGAGACGCCTGGTCTGCGCGCGGCTCACAGGAATTTCAGATTGTTTTTTGTCGTTCATTTTGAGCATGTAGCTCGATTTGAACCACGGCACTACTTCCTTAATGTGATGGATGTTGACCAGGAAGGAGCGGTGCGGGCGCCAGAAGGCGTCGGAGTCGAGTGAGGCGTTGAGTTCTTCGAGGGTGCGGTAGTTGGAAGTGCCCTCGACATCGCGCGCCGTGACGGAAATTAATCCGTCCTGAATGCCGGCGAAAATAAAATCTTCGGCGTCGACCAGGAGCAGGCGTTGCTGCGATTTGACGAGTAGCTTCGCCGGCGGCGAGGAATTCTGGCGGCCGGCGCCCAACTGGTTGACGAGTTGTTCGAGGCGGTCGGCGGTAGAGGTTTGCGTCTCCAGCATTTTGCGCGCGCGGGCAATGGCCTTGGCGAGGCGCGCCTTGTCAAATGGCTTGAGCACGTAATCCACGGCGCTGACGTCGAAGGCCTGCACGGCGTATTGATCGAACGCAGTGGCGAAGACTACGTGGGGGATCTTCATTTTGCGTTCGACCAGTTTTTTCAGCACCCCGAAGCCATCGAGGCCGGGCATTTTTACGTCAAGGAAGACCAGGTCAGGAAGATGTTCTTTTATCAGCGCGACCGCTTCCACGCCGTTTTTGCCCTGGCCGATGACGTTGATCTCTGGAAAACCTTTTAGCAAAAAAGCGAGTTCGTCGCGGGCGGGTTTTTCGTCATCGACGATGATGGTAGTGATGGTCATGAGGGGTGAAATGCAACGGCGGGATCGGGGATAGATCGTGGCGATGGTCGCGGCATGATGGTGCGCTAAGTATAGGTGCCACGCAGAAAGCGTGCAATTGCGAGCGCTATTATTTCCCCCACGAAAGGCACACAACCCTTCGCGATGCCAGGGGGTCAGTTATGATGTTACTCACAACCAACGGAGAGGCCATGGCGGCGCGCAAAAGGGAAAAGGCACAAATCCTTCGAAGCAAAATAGTTTACAAAGGTCCGGTGTTCGGGATACGGCGTGACGAATTGATTGAGCCGGGTGGCGTGCGCACATCGCGAGAAATGATCACGCATTCGGGCTCGGTGGTGGTGGTGCCGATTTTACCGGACGGGCGGGTGCTGCTGATCCGGCAATACCGGCACGCGGCGCGGCAGTTTTTGTGGGAGCTGGTGGCGGGACGGATTGATGAGGGCGAGAGCCCACGCAAAGCAGCGGCGAGAGAATTGATAGAGGAAACTGGCTACCGCGCCAAGCGATTTCGCATTTTCCTGGATTTCTTCCCGACACCCGGCTTTCTTGAGGAACGGATGTTTATTCTACTGGCCGAAGGTCTAACGGAAGGCGAGGCAAGTCCCGAAGAGGATGAGAAAATTGTGTCTCGAGCGTTCCAACGAGAGGAATTGGAACAAATGATTCACAAGAGAGTCATACGAGATGGCAAGACCATCGCCGGACTGCTGTACTGTTTTCGCTTCCTTTCCCGAGAACACTTTATCACTTAGTGTGTTATTCACCTTGCTTTCATTGGTTAATTCGTATTTCTTATGCAATGAATAAGCGATTGCCCCCTTGACTCGAAGTTTCATTCTGATACACTCCGCCCAATTTATTTTGAGGCATCGACGCGCGTGAGCGGGTCGTCGGTGGAAATAGAAACATCTGGGTCTAGGCCAGGGAGGGCGTCCGCGTGCAAGGAACAGTCAAATGGTTCAACAATTCGAAAGGGTATGGATTCATCGGAAGAGATGACGGTGCGGATGTTTTTGTACACTATTCGGCGATCAGTGGCGACGGCTACAAAACCTTGCAAGAAGGCGACACCGTGGAGTTTGAGATAGTTCAGGGACCCAAAGGCCCGCAGGCGGCGAATGTAATCAAGGCCGGCGCGTAACTCCATCCAGTACGATGTGCTCGCGACTTTTTCGTCGAGGCAAGGGCGCTCGGCGAAAACCGGATGTCCGTCTCCTGACGGCAAGAATCCTTGCGGTTGGATTTACAATGTGAGGATGGACAACAAAACGGTGGCGCGCATCCTGCGCGAGACGGCGGAGTTGCTGCAAATCGATGGGGCGATAATCGGGCGCTATCGTAGTTATGAGAAGACCGCCGAGTTGATCGGCGGGATGCATGAATCGATCGAGCAGTTGGCGCAGGATCCGGCCAAGTTGACGGAGCTTCCGGGAATCGGCGATCGCATGGCCGAGCACATTGTGGAGATTTTGAAGACCGGCGATTATTCGCTGCGCGCAAAACTGCTGAAGAAGTTCCCTCCTACCCTTCTGGATGTGATTCAACTGCAATCGATGGGGCCGAAGAAGGTGGCCTTTCTGTGGTCCGCGTTTCAGGCCGCGACGGTTGCGGACGTCGAGCGACTAGCCAAGGAAGGCAAACTTCGCGACCTGCCAGGATTTGGCGAGAAGACCGAGCAGAATATTTTGAAAGCGGTGGAAGTCCATAAGCGGGTGACGGGAAGATTTCGCGGCGACAAAGTTGAACCGGTTGCGGCGGAAATTATCTCTTACATTCAAAGCCTCGGTGCCGGAATTGAATCGGTCACTTCAGCCGGCTCGCTGCGCCGTCGTAAAGAAACCATTGGGGATCTGGATTTTCTGCTGATTCTGGCCGAGGGACACTCCTCACAGGAAAAGATCGATGTAATTTCGGACCACATTCTGAAATTTCCCCGCATTGACCAGGTACTGGCCAAGGGCGGGAACAAAGTGAGCTTCACGCTGGACAGCGGGTTGCAGGTGGATGTGCGGCTGCTTGAGAAAGATAGCTATGGAGCAGCGCTGATTTATTTCACTGGTTCGAAGGAACACAACGTGAAGTTGCGCGGGCGAGCCATCGATATGGGTTACACGCTGAACGAATATGCCCTGACCACCCTGAAATCGGGAAAGCGGGTGGCGGGCCGCACAGAAGAGGAGATTTACGCGAAGTTGAAGCTGGACTTCATTGCGCCGGAATTGCGGGAGAATTGCGGCGAAATTGAAGCCGCGGCAGAGCACCGGCTGCCGAAGCTGGTGGAGCTGAAGGACATTAAGGGCGATTTACAGATGCACTCGACGGCGAGCGACGGCAAAAACACCGTCGAAACCATGGCGGAGGCGGCGCGCAAGCTGGGTCACGAATACATCGCGATTACCGACCATTCGAAATCGCTGACGATCACCAATGGCCTGGATGAGACGCGGCTGGTGGCTCATCTAAAAATGTTGCGCGACATCAACAAGAAGAAACTCGGGATTCGTGTGCTGGCAAGTTCCGAAGTGGATATCTTGAAAGACGGCAAGCTCGATTATGCGGACGAATTTCTGGCGCAGATGGAAGTGGTGGTGTGCTCGATCCATTCGTTTTTCAATCTGGAACGCGCGGCCATGACCGAGCGCATGCTGGCGGCGATCGCAAATCCGTTCACGCAGATTATCGCGCACCCCACGGGCCGCATGATTCTTCGGCGAGATGAGCTGGACTACGACATGGAAAAGATTCTGGATGCCTGCGCAAAACATGGCGTGGCCATGGAGTGCAATTCCTATCCCGACCGGCTGGATTTGAAGGATGTGTATCTGCGCATGTGCAAGCAGCGCGGCGTGAAGGTGGTCATCTCGACGGATTCACATAACACCTTGCATCTGCCGTTCATTCGTTACGGTGTAGCCACAGCCCGACGCGGCTGGCTGGAAAAATCGGATGTGCTCAATACGCTTCCGGTGGAGCAGTTTTTGGCAGCACTGCGGCCGAAGCCCGGTGCGGCAAAACCCGGGAAGTCGAGCGCGGGCAGCGCACACAGCCGGGGCGAAGATGTGAAGCCTATGGCCAGGGAAGCGCACATGCGGCGCGGCTACTCTACTTTGCGGTGGTGAACAGCACGACGTCGCTTTGGTTGGAACCGCGGGCCATTACGATAGACCGGCCATCGCGGGAGTAGTGTAGATCCCAAATCGAGCCGGAAGTGAAGTGAGTTAGTTGCTTCTGGGATCCATGGCCCAGGACCGGCATCGACCACAGATTGGGGATTCCGGTGCGCGTGTCAGAGATGGCCATAGATTGGTTGTCTGGCATCCAGGCGGCGGAACGTGCGGTCTCATCCAAGGTAGGGGGGACAGGATGCTCTGCTTCGATTTTTCCGTCTTCGGTCGAGACAACTACCATACCTACGGTACCGTCTTTTTTAGGGGTAGCAAACGCCATGTGACGGGCGTCAAGCGATAAAAATCCGGGGCTGACGGCAACTTGATCCGAAAGCCGCGTGGCGGCACCGCCGGAAAGCGCCATCTTGAAGATGTAGCTCGACCCTCCGGTGGTTTGTCCCCAATAGAAGAGCCAATTCCCGGTCCCTTGGCAGGCGGGAAAGGATTCACCAGGACCGTTGGTTAAGGCTGTGGAGTCTCCACCCTGCAGGGTAGTCCTCCAGAGATGATCGCCGCCAGAAGAATTGCTGCCGTATATGAGAGTGCGCGTATCGTCGCAGACGGAGGGTGAGGAGTGAAAACGATTATCGAAAGTAAGTTGCCGGACATTTCCACCATCGGCGGCGGAAACAAACAAATCCCAATTTCCGGAGTGGTTTCCCGAAAAGACGATACGGCCGTCAGGCGCCGCGGCAAATCCGGCCAAGCCGTCCGACCTTCCTGAAGTAAGAGCACGCATGGTGTCCGGCGCGTCGGCCGGCGCCGCCCACAGGCTGCTAATTATATTTCGCTGCACAGCGGTGATGGTGCGGCCGTCCGCCGATAGTGCTACGGACAAGTAGTCGCCGAGATCGTTGGAAAGTCGCCGCGTAACTCCACTGGGATACGCAACGATCCATAGTTGAGAGGGAACCGCACTTTTCTCCAACGCTGCAATCAGCAAGCCGCTGCCGTCGGGGAGCCATGTGAAATCTCGAATATCGCGCCAATACCTGCCAGGCATAGATTTGACGCTTCCGTTAGCCGCGTCAATTTCCAGCAACTTGCCAGCTAACCCATTCGGATCGTCGGTGTCCGTAATCATAGCTGTGATATGTTTTCCGTCAGGGGACCAGCGCAGCAAGTGAAAGTTGCCGTACTGAAAGGAAGCCTTGCGAGCAGCCACCTTTCGCGCGGCACTGCCATCCGCGTTCGAAACCATCAAAGCGACTTCATTCGCAGTGATGTCAAACGTGGTATACGCCAGCCTCGTGCCATCCGAGGAGAAGGCGAGACCGGCATTGGCAGCGTCGAGCAGGCGGCGTGGAGCACCGCCAAGAACTGGCACCTGAAACATTTCACCACTCGGATGCTGAGAACTAACCAACGTATAGACAAGAAAATTTCCGTCGGGAGTGAAACTGACATCATTGATTACACTGTGACCGGGTGGTATGACTTGAACGGCACTGGCGATCGCAATCTGTCGCACCCAAAGACTGAACTGTCCGCGCTGATAGGAAACGTAGGCAAGGTAGCGTCCGTCGGGAGAGATGCGCGCCAGATTAACGTCCCCAGTTGAGGTCAAGCTGGAGATGGTCGGATTCTGGAACGCGCTAGCAGCCATTCCGGAGCGGAAAAACCCCCTGCGAAAAAGGAAACCGCCAATTCCGACCGCCAGCAAAAACAAAATCGCGACCAGAATAAACAAATTTCGTTTCCGGAAAGCGGTTGTGGCTGGCCGCACTTGAGCTAAGTCTGCAAAAGTCGCTGCGGCAGATGCGGCCGCCTCTTCGGTGGAAACCGGCGCGCGCCCGGAACTGGAATCGCGCTTGAGCCGCTCCAGATCGGCGCGCATATCGGAAGCGCTCTGGCACCGCAGGTTGGGCTCTTTCTCCAAAGCTTTGTTGATAAGCTCTTCAAGTTTTGGTGGCAAGTCGGGATTGAGCCGCACTGGCGGCGCAGGCGCGCGATTCAAAATTCCGTCAAAGATTACGCCGGAAGTATCGCCGCGAAACGGCAACGCCCCCGTAGACATTTCGTAAAGGACTACACCGAAAGAAAAGAGATCGGTGCGAGCGTCGAGTTCCCTGCCGCGCACTTGTTCGGGCGACATGTAGGCGATGGTGCCGACGGCGGAACCCGGACTAGTTAGGTGCTGGGTATCCATCGCGAGCGTTTGCTCGGTGGCCGTAGTGGTGGCGGACACGGAGCCGGGCGAAACGGTTATTTTTGCCAGGCCGAAATCCAGAATTTTTGCGTGCCCGCGCTTGGTGATGAAAATATTGGCGGGCTTGATGTCGCGATGTACGATGCCTTGCCCATGCGCGGCTTCCAGGGCTTCGGCAATCTCTATGGCAATGGGGATAAGCCGTTCTGTTTCCAGCGGGCGGCCGGAGATCTGATGTTTGAGAGTGACCCCATCCAGAAATTCCATGGCGATGAAGCTTTGATCGCCAAACTTGCCGATTTCATAAATGGTGCAGATGTTGGCGTGGTTCAGCGCGGAAGCGGCGCGCGCTTCGCGGCGAAAGCGTTCCAGAGACTGTGGATCGCGGGAGACATCGTCCGGAAGAAATTTTAGGGCTACGAACCGGCCCAGCTCGAGGTCTTCCGCCTTATAAACCACACCCATGCCGCCACCACCGAGCTTTTCAACAATCCGGTAGTGAGAAATGGTCTGGCCAATCATGTGGGGGCGGTCGCGCAGTCATGTTACGGGCGTCCCGAGGGGTTCGTCAAACGCCAGTTAAAGGTGATAGAACGAAACGCCGCTTTGTCCGCGCCCTTCGGCGTGGGAAGCGCGAATGGGGCGATTGATGCGAAAACTCGGCATTCGTGTGCTGGCCAACTCAGAAGTGGATATCTTGAAAGACGGCGATCTCGACTATGCCTACGAATTCCTGGCGCAAATGGCAGTGATGGTATGCTCCATCCACTCATTTTTTAATCTGGAACGCGCGGCGATGCACTTTGATGGGAGCCGTCTGCCATAGCGATCCGAGTCTGTCCCGTCATTTAGCGTGCGTCTGTAGTGCGGTCACGTTACGAGCGCAACGCCGTTTCGTCACTGCGCTTGACACGCGGTAGACGAAAACAGGCGGCACCGTGGATTTGCAGACGGCGTCCGCAGCTTGGCGATTATTTTGCGGGGATGATGTTGGCGTGGCGCGCAACCTCTTGCCAGCGGCCCTGCTGCTTCATCCATACCCCTGTGAAGCGCAGGTGTTCCGTCTTACCGGCGTTGGGCATTTTTCCGCCCCAGACCACCGTCTCATTGCCCGCCACGATCACGGTGTCGCCATAAAAGCGAACATACTCGATCTGCCGTTCGAAGGAGGTAATGACCAGGAAGCCTGACATTACCATACCAAGCACCTGCTGTTTGTTTACAAACTTGTTAAACGGATTGGTCACCACGAAATCGTCTGACCACAAACGCGCCATCTCTTTCGAGTCATTGTGGAGGAAAGCATCCACTTCCTCACGATTCAGGCGGCGGACCTCCGCTTCAGCGGGCCCGGTTTTCTCGGTTACCGCAGTGGAGTCCTGTGCCGACGTTGAAGACGGGGCGCCGCCAGCCAACTGGACGAAGATCGCTGCATACAGAAAAAGTGCTTTCATTTGGAAGTCCTTTCGAAGGAAATAGAGTGTACCGCATACAGTGAAAATAACCGAAAAGGAGCCTTGGATAAGCGAAGCGGGCTTCAGGAGGATATGATGAGGGAAATGAAGCGCAGGAGTTGTGCTCAGGCTGTCTGGATGATCGCGCTGGCGGTGGCTGGCGCGCTGAATTTCACGGTGCTTGCGGGTGCGCAGGAAAAACCGAAAGTTCCCCCTCGCACCAAGACAGAAGTTGTACTATTGGGGACCGGAAATCCTTTTCCGGATCCTGACCGCTCCGGCCCGGCCACTGCAATCGTTGTGAACGGAACCGCCTATCTCGTGGACTTCGGAGCGGGAGTTGTGCGCCAAGCCAAAGCGGCGATGTTCGACAGAGGAATACCGGCGCTGGAGCCTACAAATCTGCGCGTCGTATTCGTGACGCACTTGCACTCAGACCATACTGTCGGCTATCCGGACCTCATCTTCACGCCATGGGTGATGGGGCGAAAATCCCCGCTGGAGGTTTACGGCCCCAAGGGAACCAAAGCGATGACCGACCACGTTCTGGCGGCATGGCAAGCGGACATCGAAGAACGCATCGCCACGGAATCCTGGCAGCCCGCCAATTACGGCGAAAACTACAAGGTAAACGTTCATGAGATCGGCGCCGGAGTCGTCTACAAAGATGCGAACGTGACGGTCACAGCTTTCCCCACCAAGCACGTTTTCCCGGAAAACTATGGCTATAGATTCGACACCGCGGATCGCAGCATTGTAATTTCCGGCGACACCAACCCTTCCCAGGCGACCATTGACGCATGTCATGGCTGCGACGTTTTGATCCACGAAGTGCAAACGGAAGAATTCCTGGCCCGGCGACCGCCGGGCTTTCAGGCCTACAGCGCGAAATATCACACCAACTCCGCCCAACTGGCGGACCTAGCCACCAAAGCCAAGCCGCGGCTATTGATTCTGTACCACGCCTCGATTGTTTTGCGGCCCGGATTGCGCCCGCAGGCGTCCTCGCCCGAGCAGCTTCTGAAAGAGGTGACCGCGGGCTACCGCGGCGAAGTGGTTGTCGGGCGAGACCTAGATGTTTACTGAGAACGTTCGGAAAGAGCGGTAGGTGGGTCGGAGCTGCGGAACATTCGGCTGGCAGGCCTCGTATCCTATGTTACGAGCACCACATGGAGGCCTTGACATGACCCTAGTTCCCTATCACGGTGCGGTCACCAGGTTAATCGCAGCGGCCGCGCTGGCGCTGAGCATGGTTGCTGTCGTGCCAGCCGCTCAGGCTGAAGATGTGACCAAGTCGTTCACCGTGAACGGTCGGGCCAACGTGCGCGTGGATACCAACGACGGCAGCGTGCGAGTCACCAGCGGCGATCCTCGCCAGGTGGAATTCCACGTAACCTACCGCGGATACGTTCTTAATAAGGACTTGAGCGTGGATTCCCGGCAGGACGGCGACCGGGTCGAACTGGTGGCTCGAATCCACGGGCATTTCGGCTTTACGTGGGGCACAAGATCGCGAGAATTACACATCGAAGTACGCATGCCCAAAGCGGGCGATCTGGAGGTTTCTACCGGCGATGGAGCGGTGGAGGCTTCCTCGGTGGACGGTAACGTCAATGTTCACACCGGGGATGGGTCGGTGAAGACTAACAGCCTGTCTGGAACAATAGTTCTGCAAACTGGTGACGGCAGCATTAATGCAAACGACCTCAAAGGCGATATCCGCATGCATACCGGAGACGGGAGCATCGAGGCGCGCAATCTGGACGGAAAAGTGAATGCCGATACCGGCGATGGACACATCAAGCTGGAAGGCCGATTCGACAGCTTGAACATCAAAACCGGAGACGGCAGCGTGGAAGCGCGAGCGGATAGCGGCTCCAGGATGAACACGGGCTGGAATATCCGCACAGGAGACGGAAGCGTGGACATGAGCGTCCCGGGCGACCTGCAGGCTAATATTGATGCCAGCACCGGCGACGGCCATATCAGCCTGGGAATGCCAGTCACCGTCGAAGGCAGCTTCAGCAACTCCCAGATTCACGGCAAGATGAACGGCGGCGGTCAACCGTTGGTTATTCACACGTCCGATGGCTCGATACGGCTGAACAAGTCGTAAGTCGTTGCTTCGCTTGGCAAAACGTACTGGTACCCAACTGCAGGATTCTCGTTGCAAGCGTCAGGTCAGCCCGGTATTTAAGGACGCCGCCGCTATTCCCTATACTCTCCCTTGACAACAGCTGACACTAAGGGAAATACGATGATTGTCGTGGTCATCACCGCAGCGATCCTCGCGCTAGTAGCCGTGACCTTCATCAGCGGCTTCGGAACCACAATCGGTCGGCGTGCCTAGGCTCAGACATTAATTCCGCTTTTCTGTCCATTCAAGGACACGCTCCTTCTTTTTCCCGATACCCAATGCTGATTCTAAAACACTTATCTTGGAAACTCGCTTGCCCATTGTCTGCATGAGGTCTACGTGTGATAGTTTTTGCCCTGTCATCGGCCATCATTCTACTGGTCGCGGTCAGCTTCATCAGCGGAATCAAAATCGGCCGTCCGAAGCCGTAACTCCCTCTTAGTCCTGCCACGACGACGACCACGGCGCCAAGTTGCGTAGATGGCTGCGTTGGGATATTACTAGCGCCATGAAAAATCAATTGGGAAGCGTCCTCTCCGGAGCGGCGTACTCCGCGGCGTTTTGCGCGTTGCTCGCCTGTTCATCCC